>CAJOPK010000142.1 GCA_905236255.1 uncultured Selenomonadaceae bacterium
TCATTGTCGAAAACCTCCCTCAAAAAAATGTTGCAAATTTATTTCAAACTTTTATTTTCAAGACCTCACAATCATTTTCAAATTGTTTTTTCCGGCAACGTCGCAATTTTCCTGCAAGAAAAATTAAAGTATGTTGAAAAGAAAAAACGCAGACAGAAAAATTATAACGGCGGTGTACATCAGACGAATTGCGGCTTGAATGTGAGCCGGGCGTGTAATTTCAAAAGGATCTCCCATATACGCCCGAAAATGCCGAACGCCGAAATAATAATTTATTCCGCCGAGTCTTATGCCGAGTGCTCCGGCAACCGTAGCCTCGGCATAACCGCCGTTCGGGCTGGGGTGCTTTGCGGCATCACGCAACATCATTTTGAAAGCGTTTTTGTAATCGTACCGGAGAAGGAACGCGGAAATTATAAAGAGCAATCCGGTCAACCGTGCGGGAATAAAATTTGCAACGTCGTCAAAATAAGCCGCGACCCTTCCGAAATAAAGATATTTTTCGTTTTTGTATCCGAGCATGGAGTCCATTGTATTCGCCGCCCGGTAAACTATGGCAAGAGGAAGTCCGCCGATCGCAAAATAAAACAGCGGGGAAATTATTCCGTCAACCGTGTTTTCGGAAATTGTTTCAATCGTCGCCCGCGTAATTTCGCCTTCATTCAAATAATCCGTGTCCCTTCCGACAATCATTCCGACTTCACGCCGGGCGGCGGGGATATTTTGAGAAATCAATTTATCGTAAACATTTTGCCCGGCCTCCGCCAAAGAACGCGGAGAAATCATAAAACTCAAGACAAGAGCCTCGATAAAAATTTTCGCGGCGGTTCCCGGCAAAAAATTTGTCGCAATCACAATCATCAGTCCGACGGCATAAACGGAAAAAAGTACGACGCTCACCAAAACGCCGCCTTTTATTATTTTCAAATTGTCGGAATCTTCGTCGCGTCGAAGAATTTTTTCAAGCCCGGAAATCAAATTTCCCATGAGGACGACCGGATGAAATTTACTTCGCGGATCTCCCAAAAGTGCGTCGAAAAAAAATGCCGCCAATCCCGTTATCATCAAATTCATTTCTTCATCTCTCGTTATTTTCAAATTCGACAAAATACATTCTCGCCGAATCCTTTTTCTTTCAAACAGAAATTTTCCCTGCAAAAAAATGAATTTTGCATAATAAGACAAAACGTCTAAAATTTCTGTTGACTTTTTGACTTTTAAATGTTAATATCTGCTCCGTAAACGAAAATTGAAAAATTTTGAACGGAGTTGATAAATATGGCAGGAGAAAAATATACGTCCAAAGCTATGGAAAAAATACAGGCGGCACAACAAATTGCGGCGATGAAGTATCATCAGGAATTTAATTCGTTGCATTTGATGCTTGCACTGGCGA
The DNA here is from genome assembly GCA_905236255.1 of uncultured Selenomonadaceae bacterium. GTDB lineage: Bacteria > Bacillota > Negativicutes > Selenomonadales > Selenomonadaceae > Quinella. The sequence continues at coordinate 1,397 of CAJOPK010000142.1, forward strand.
AAGAACCGGAAGGACTTTTGGCGACGATTTTTTCCGATTGTCAAACGGATCTGCCGATGTTGAAAATTCGGCTTGAATCGGAACTCAACAAAATTCCTTCGGTGCAGGGACAGGAACGCCTGACAATGGGTGTTGACTTGGCTCGCGTGGTGGGAAAGGCAAACGATTACGCAAAGTCCATGAAAGACGATTTCATCAGCACGGAGCATTTGCTTTCGGCACTCGTGACGGACGGAAGTGCGGAGATCAAGACTGTTGCCGGCGAATTTAAATTGACAAAAGACAAGATTGACGCGTCAATCAAAAAAAATCGCAAGCAAAATGTAACAAACGAAAATCCGGAAGAATCTTATCAAGCCCTGTCAAAATTCGGCAGGGATTTGACACAGGCTGCACGGGCGGGGAAGTTGGATCCGGTTATCGGGCGAGATGAAGAAATTCGGCGGACGATTGAAATTTTGAGCCGCCGTACAAAGAATAATCCGGTTTTAATCGGCGAACCGGGTGTCGGCAAGACCGCGATAGTCGAAGGACTTGCCCGCAGAATTGTTGCCGGCGACGTTCCGGAATCTCTCAAAAACAAAACTCTTTACGCACTTGACATGGGGTCACTCATAGCCGGAGCGAAATTCAGGGGAGAATTTGAGGAGCGTTTGAAATCAGTCCTTGCGGAAATTGCGAAATCGGACGGTCAAATTTTGCTCTTTATTGATGAAGTACATACTGTTGTCGGAGCCGGTGCGGCGGAAGGTGCGATGGACGCGGGAAATATTTTGAAACCGATGCTTGCTCGCGGCGAACTTCGCTGCATAGGTGCGACGACTTTAAACGAATACAGAAAATATATTGAAAAAGATACGGCACTTGAAAGACGTTTTCAGCCGGTTCCGGTCGGTGAGCCGACTGTCGAAGATACAATTTCCATTTTACGCGGAATAAAAGAACGCTATGAAGTTCATCACGGCGTAAGAATCAGGGACGCGGCTCTTGTCAGTGCGGCGACTCTTTCCGACAGATACATTTCCGACAGATTTTTGCCGGACAAGGCGATTGACTTGGTTGATGAGGCGGCGGCAAAACTCCGGACGGAAATTGAATCTTTGCCGGCTCCCATCGACGAAATTCGACGCAAAATCATGCAGCTTGAAATTGAGGAACAGGCACTCAAAAAAGAAACCGACGATGCCTCAATCGAAAAACTCAAAAATATTTCCGGCGAAATTGAAAAACTTCGTTCCGACGAAAAAATTATGCGTGACAAGTGGGAAGATGAAAAGCAATCCATTTTGCGTGTCCGGGCGATTAAAAAGGAAATCGACGAGGTCAACAACGAAATGGCAACCGCCGAACGTGCTTACGACCTCAACCGGCTTTCCGAATTAAAATACGGAAAATTGCCGGAACTTCAGAAAAAGTTGAAGGACGTTGAAAGCGAAATAAATGCCAAATCCGGCAGTGAAAGACTTTTGAAAGAGGAAGTCGGAGAGGAAGATATTGCAAGGGTAGTAAGTCGCTGGACGGGTATTCCGGTCACAAAGATGATGACCGGCGAACGCGAAAAACTTTTGCACTTGGAGGACACTTTGCATAAAAGAGTCGTCGGTCAGGACGAGGCGGTCAAGGCGGTCAGCGAGGCAATTCTCCGAGCCCGTGCAGGAATAAAAGATCCGAATCGTCCGATAGGTTCATTCATTTTCTTGGGACCGACCGGCGTCGGTAAAACGGAGCTTGCGAAAACTTTGGCGGAAGCACTTTTCGACGACGAACGCAGTATAATTCGCGTCGATATGAGCGAGTATATGGAAAAACACAGCGTTGCCCGTTTAATCGGAGCTCCTCCCGGATATGTCGGATATGATGAAGGCGGTCAGTTGACCGAGGCCGTCCGCCGCCGTCCTTACAGCGTAATTTTGCTTGACGAAGAGGAGAAGGCACATCACGACGTTTTCAATGTTCTTTTGCAAATTATGGACGACGGGAGATTGACGGACGGCAAAGGTCGAGTTGTCAATTTCAAAAACACGATTATAATAATGACCAGCAACTTGGGATCTCAAGAAATTTTGAAACGTGCGAAGATCGGATTTATCACCAACAAAGATTTTGCGGAGGCGGAAAGCGTTATCAAGGATATGCTCAAAGGATATTTCCGCCCGGAATTTTTGAACCGCGTCGATGACATTATCGTCTTTAAATCTTTGGCGAAAGAACAGGTTAAAGCGGTTGCCGGAATCTTGCTCAAGAATTTGGCGGAAAGACTGGAAAAGCAAGTCAACATTTCTCTCGAATGGTCGGAAAAGGCGGTTGAAGAATTGGCGGACAAAGGTTTTGATCCGAATTTCGGAGCAAGACCCCTTCGCAGACTGCTCACGCATACGGTCGAAACGGAACTCGGCAAAAAAATTATTGCCGGCGAAATTCGCGACGGCGACGGCGTGGAAATTGATTTTGACGGAACGAATTTTATTTTCACTTCCAAAAACTCCGAAAAAATCACGCTCGAAAAATAACCGGATTCACAAATTGTTTGAATCTGTATTAAAAAAATCTCTCCCGCATTTGCAAGGAGAGATTTTTGATTTCCCTATTTCCCCGACCGGCTCAACAGTCCTTCAAGCTCCGCAATTTCTTCGATGACGGACAAAAATTTTTTTCCGGACTTTGCCGCCGGACTTTTTGACATCTCGTCACGGACAACGATCAACTTTTGCAACTTTTGATTCAGAAATTTTTTTAGGAGCGGCGAAGAAAATTTTTTAAAATCTTTCCGGACAAAATTTTCCGCCCGGTCGATGCAAAAAATTTCATAGACAATCCCGCCGACTTCGGCAAGTTCAATGTCAGAAATTTTTTTGCCGATTGAAGAAATACAGTCCGAAATTTTTTCCGGTGCATTCATCGGCTGCAAAATCAATCTTTCGGCGGTTTGTACGACTTCCGGTGAATTTTTCAAAATTTCGCAAATTAACGCTCCGCCCATTCCGGCAATACAAATTGTATCGACTTCGCCGGGATTTATGATTTTCAATCCGTCGCCCTGCCTGACTTCGATAAATTTTTCAAATCCGGCAGCGGCGATGTTTTTTTTCGCGGACAGTACCGGCCCGGAGTTTTTGTCTGTGGCTATGACAAAATTTGTCCGTCCGGATTTTACGAGTTCGATTGAAAAATATCCGTGATCCGCTCCTATGTCCGCAACCTTACTTCCCGGCAAAACAAATTCCGTCAACGCTTTAATCCTTGCGTCCGACATAAAATCACCTTTTCATCGAAAATTGAAAAAGGATGCTTCCGCACCCTTTGTAAATTTCATGATGGCTCTCGAGGGCGGGCTCGAACCGTCGACTCCCTGATTAACAGTCAGGTGCTCTACCGACTGAGCTACTCGAGAATTTTCTTAAATCACGGGCAAGATTATAACCCGGAGAATCGAATTTTGTCAACCGTTTTATTTTCGGTAATTTCGGATAAATTCTGTAGGATTACAATACATACGTTACAAAAAAAATAAACAAGAAAACTCCGGATTGTGTTATGCTTGGTGTGAAATACCGGCTACACA
>CAJOPK010000143.1 GCA_905236255.1 uncultured Selenomonadaceae bacterium
ACCAAAAAAGTTTCGGCAAAAGAAAGCGAGTGATTAAATTTGAAGATAAAAAAATTTGCGGCGGCGGGACTTCTTGCGATTTCGATTTTGGCGACCGGTTGCGGAAAAGCGCAAATCGGTTACGTTGACGGCTCGAGGGTAATGGAGGAGGCTCCGCAAATAAAAAAAGTTATCGAAGAGGGAACCAAAAAAGCCGAAGACATTCAGATTGCGGCGGAGGAGGAGCTTTCAAAGAAAACCGATCTTACGCCGGAAGAACGCGCAAAGGCTTATCAAGATGTCGAGCGCAAAATTGCCGGAATAAATCAGGCATATTCCACTCAACTCAAACAAAAACTTGATGCGGCACTTTTCGACATAAGCAACCAAAAAAATCTTGACGTTGTCGTGGACAGTTCGAAAGATCAGCCCATAATCTTTATGGGCGGTATTGACGTTACCGAAGACGTTATCAAAAAATTGCAATAAGAGCGGGCGGTGAACATGAAAAAAACTTTAAAAGAAATTGCGGAAATGCTCGGCGGCGAAATTTGCGGAGACGAAAATGTTGAAGTTTCAAATTTGGCAAGTCTGGACAAAGCCGGCGAAAACGATCTGACTTTTGCCGTCGGTGCTTATGTGGAGGCCGCAAAAAATTCTCCGGCAACGGCGATATTGATTCCCCGTGACGTTGAAGATTTTCCGAAAAACTCAATAAAGGTCGAAGATCCCCGTGCGGCATTTGCAAAACTTCTTGCCGCGTTTACTCCGAAATTGGAGCGGACGGTTGAAATCAGCGATAAGGCGCATATCGGCAAAAATGTGAAAATCGGCGAAAATGTTACGATAATGCCGTTTGCCTTCATTGACGACAATGCAAAAATCGAAAGCGGAGCGGTAATTTATCCCCATGCTTATATCGGGCAATACGCCGAAATCGGAGAAAATACGGTCGTATATTCAAGCGCAACCGTTCGCGAATATTGCAAGGTCGGCAAGCGTTGCGTTATCCATTCTTCCGCCGTTATCGGTTCGGACGGATTCGGTTTTACCACAAAGGACGGAGTTCACACGAAAGTGCCGCAAGTCGGAAACGTTCTGGTTGAAGATGATGTGGAAATCGGCGCGCACGTCGGAATAGATCGGGCGGCTATGGGTTCTACGGTAATAGGACACGGGACGAAAATTGACAATCTCGTTCATATCGGTCACAACTGCAAAATCGGCGCAAATTGTTTGATTGTCGCATTGACCGGAATTTCCGGCTCGACGATCGTCGGCGACAACGTCACTTTCGGCGGGCAGACCGGGACGGTCGGTCACATAACAATCGGCGGCAATTCGGTTTATGCCGGTCGTTCCGGAATTACGAACAATATGCCGGAAAATTCCTTCTGTGCCGGATTCCCGGCTCAACCCCATGCGGAATGGCTCAGAATGAAGGCGGCGGAAAAGAAATTGCCGGAGCTTGTCAAAAAGATTCACAAATTGGAAAAGTTGCTTGAGAGTAAGGGAGAGTGACAAAAATTTTCGCCCGGACTTGACACAAATATTATGTTTGATTAAAATGCAACCTGCGCGACAAAACGTGCGATATTTTCACAGCCCCGAAATGTTCTGCGGACAGGTCGCGACGGAAAAATTTTTTTGTAAAAGGGAGACCCGAAAATGAAAGATACATATATGGCAAAGGTCGGCGAAGTCGAAAGAAAATGGTATATCGTCGATGCCGAAGGCAAGACGGTCGGTCGCCTTGCCGCGGAAGTCGCGAAAGTCCTTCGCGGAAAACATAAACCCACGTTCACTCCGCACGTCGATACCGGCGATTTCGTTATCGTAATCAATGCGGCAAAAGCGGTTTTCACCGGCAAAAAACTTCGCAAGAAGGTTTATTTCCACCACACCGGTTATCTCGGCGGCGCGAAATTTGAAACCGCCGGCGATTGGATGAGAAAGTTCCCGGAGCGCGTTATCGAACACGCCGTCAAGGGTATGCTTCCCAAAAACAAACTCGGCGCGGATCTTTTCAGAAAATTGCACGTCTATGCCGACGACAAACACCCGCATGCCGCACAAAAGCCCGAAGAACTTAAAATCGATATTCGCTGATAAATCGGAGGTAAAAATATGTCACAAGTAAGTTATTACGGTACCGGTCGCCGCAAAAGTTCGGTTGCGAGAGTTCGTCTCGTTCCCGGCAACGGCAAGGTCACCATTAACGGTCGCGATATGAAAGATTATTTCGGTTTGAACACGCTTGAATTGATTGTTCGTCAGCCGCTTGTTTTGACCGAAATGAACGATAAATATGATGTCCTCGTCAACGTAAAAGGCGGCGGTACCACCGGACAGGCGGGCGCAATTCGTCACGGAATTACCCGCGCACTCATGGAACTTGATGCGGGACTTCGCCCGGCACTCAAAAAAGCCGGATTCGTTACCCGCGATTCGCGCGAAAAAGAGCGTCGCAAGTACGGACTCAAAAAAGCGCGCAAGGCTTCTCAGTTCTCGAAACGTTAATTTTTTGACACAAACGAACGAAATAAAAGGAACCGCATTTTTGCTGAAAGTGCGGTTTTTGTTTTAAGGAAATTTTAATTTTTTGATCGAAATTCATTCATAAATCATTTTGTAAGTCTATAATTGCCACAGTATTTTTTTGTGAAGATTAGAGAGAGGAAGTGGTTTGCTTGATAAGGTTATGCAGAACATTGGTGGTGGTGACGGCATTACTCTTGATGAGTTCCGTTGCTTTTGCGTCGAACGCCTTCAGACTGGGGGATCAGGGCGCGGAAATTGCGGAGATTCAAGGACAACTTTTGGTACTCGGTTACGACGTACTTGCGGACGGAGATTTCGGGCCGGCAACTGCGGAAGCCGTCAAGGCTTTCCAATCTTCTCACGGAATGAAAGCGGACGGATTGATCGGACCGGCAACTTATGAAGCTTTGCTCGGACGCACCATGCCGGACATAAGTCGCGGTTCCAATTATATCAGTCGTCGTGTAATTCAAATGTCGATGCAGTACATCGGTGTCCCCTATGTTTTCGGCGGAACGACTCCTTCGGGCTTTGATTGCTCCGGTTATGTGCAGTATGTTTTCGCTCACGCGGGCATTTCCCTTCCGCGTACCGCAGATGTCCAGTATACCGTAGGCACCCCCGTGGCAACGTCGGATCTTCGTGCGGGTGATTTGGTTTTCTTCAGCACTTATACTTACGGCGCTTCTCATGTCGGGATTTATCTCGGCGAAGGAAATTTCATTCATGCAAGTTCAAGTCGCGGTGTAATGATTTCCGGTCTCGGTCAGTCTTATTACAGCAGTCGTTATATAGGAGCGCGCAGAATTTTGTAAATTTATCGGATTCGGAATAAAAAATCGGCGTAAAGGATTGCGCCGATTTTTTGTTTTGTCGTTCATCTCAAAGGAGAGAAACAGCAGCGGATAAACGCCGATTTTTAACTCCGAAATTACGGACAAGCGGCGCCGCCCCGGACGGGCGGCAAATAGCGACATATGGAGGCATTTTCTTTTGCAACTTTTCTTTGTTGCCGGACAAAGAAAAGTTAGGTAAATGTTTATTCATTTTGGGGTTTAACATTAAAATCTCCCGCTTTATGAAACCACCCGTGGTCAACCAAATAGTTTGTGTTGACGATTGAAAATTAAACCGGTAGACTTGTTTCAACAAAATCAAAGGAAGGTATTTTTATGGCAAAAAATCAAAATGCACAAAACGTTCAAGTTGACGAAAACGAATTGATAAAAGTTCGTCACGATAAACTCAATTCTTTTATCGAAAAAGGCGTTGCTCCTTTCGGTCATCGCTTCGACGTAACTCATCACGCCGCCGATATTCGCAAAGAGTTTGGAGAAATTGAAGGCGAAGGCGATGCCGGAGAAGTCAAAATAGCCGGGCGAATTATGGCGATTCGCGGTCACGGAAAAGCCGCTTTTGCGTCAATTTCCGATCGTTCCGGCAGTATTCAAATTTATTTCAAAAAAGATATTCTCGGTGACGAAAAATATTCCGAATTCAAACTTTTGGACATCGGCGACATTATCGGTCTGCGCGGTCAAGTTTTCAAGACAATGCGCGGGGAATTGACCGTAAGAATTGAAGACTTTGAACTTCTTTCAAAATCCCTGCGTCCTCTGCCGGAAAAATTTCACGGCTTGAAAGATGTTGAAGTCCGTTATCGTCAAAGATATTTGGACTTGATCGTAAATCCGGAAGTCCGGGAAACTTTCATGAAACGCAGCAAAACTTTAAAATCAATTCGCCGCTATCTTGACGAACGCGGATTTTTGGAAGTCGAAACGCCGGTACTTTCCACTCTTGCCGGAGGTGCGGCGGCGCGTCCTTTCGTCACTCATCACAATGCCCTTGACGTTGATTTGTATTTGAGAATTGCAACCGAATTGAATTTGAAAAGATTGATCGTCGGCGGCTTTGAAAGAGTTTACGAAATGGGCAGGGTTTTCCGGAATGAAGGAATGGACAATCGTCACAATCCGGAATTTACTTCGATCGAACTTTATCAGGCTTACGCCGATTACAACGACATTATCGACATAACCGCCGGCATCGTCAAAAATGCCGCTTTGGAAGTTTGCGGCTCCACAAAAGTCAATTATCAGGGTGTCGAATTGGATTTTGAAAATCCCGGCAGAATCAGCATGAATGACGCGGTTAAAAATGAAACCGGCAAAGATTTTCTTTCCTGCAAGACCGTCGAAGAGGCAAGAAACATGGCAAAGGAAATCGGCGTTGAGTATGAAGAGCGTTTCGGTATCGGCGGAATTTTGAACGCGGCTTTTGAGGCGAAAGTCGAAGAAAAATTGATTCAGCCGGTTTTCATTACCGGACACCCGACGGAAATTTCTCCGCTTGCAAAGAAAAATCCGGATGATCCGCGCATTACCGACAGATTTGAATATTTTGTTTACGGGCGGGAACTTGCAAACGGATTTACCGAATTGAACGACCCGATTGACCAGAAAGCAAGATTTGAGGAACAGGCGGCTCAACGTGAAGCCGGCGACGAAGAAGCTCACGTCATGGACAATGATTTTATTCGTGCGCTTGAATACGGACTTCCTCCGACGGGCGGCTTGGGAATAGGAATTGACAGGCTTGTAATGTTCCTTACCGATGCTCCTTCAATTCGTGACGTTATCCTCTTCCCGACGATGAAAGTGCTTGCCGAATGAATAGAAGAGATTTTATCCTGAAGGGACTGGCGGGAGTTGCCGGATTGACGGCTCTTGCGGGCGGCGGAATTTTTTGTTACATCAATCGCCCGGAGTTCGGCAGACTTCCCGCAAATGCCCGGCTCGAAAAAATTTTGAAATCGCCGCATTATTTCAAAGATCATTTTGAATGTTTGACGCCGGTTAAGGTCATGGCTGAAGATGTTCAAGATTCGGAAAATCGAATTGTTGCGACTTGGAAATTTTTGTTCGGCGATAAAACCGGACTTGTTCCGCCGGTGCCGGTTCCTTCGATTAAAACTAATTTGAAAAATTTAAATCCGAAAAAAGATTGTGCGGTATGGCTCGGTCACTCGTCGATTTATCTGCAAATTTCCGGGCAGAAAATTTTACTCGATCCGGTTTTCTCGTCTTATGCCTCGCCGGTATTCTTTGTAAATCGGGCATTTGAGGGCAGCAATATTTATTCGGCGGAAGATTTTCCGGAGATTGACGTGCTGGCAATAACTCACGATCACTGGGATCATCTTGATTATCCTTCGATTGTTGCGTTAAAGCCGAAAATTAAAAAAGTTCTCTGCCCTTTGGGCGTGGGAGAATATTTTGAAATGTGGGGATTTGATCCGGAAAACATAATTGAAGAAGATTGGGATTCGGTGATAAATCTCGGAAATGATTTGACGGCGCATATTTTGCCGGCTCAACATTTTTCCGGCAGACTTTTGACGCAAAATCCGACGGAGTGGTGTGCATTTGCTTTTATTTCGCCGGAGAGAAAAATTTTTTGCAGCGGCGACGGCGGGTACTCCGGGCATTTTAAAGACATCGGAAAAAAATTCGGCGGCTTTGATTTTGCCTTCATGGAAAACGGGCAATACAATCGCGCCTGGCATGCAATTCATATGTTGCCGGACGAAACTGCAAAGGCTTCGGAAGATATAAATGCAAAAAATGTTGTTCCGATTCACTCCGGTAAATTTGCTCTTGCCCGGCATTTATGGAATGAACCTTACAGAAATTTGCTTGCCGAAAGTAAAGGAAAGGATTATAAACTTCTTACGCCGAAAATCGGCGAACTTATAGATTTTGATGCGAAAAATAATTTTGGCAAATGGTTTGAAATTTGAGGTGATTTTTATGAAAGCGGTTGTACTTTCAAGCGGCGGGCTGGATTCGACAACCTGCCTTGCAATATCGGTCGATAAATTAGGCAGCGACAATGTTTCCGCCGTTTCAATTTTTTACGGTCAGCGACATTCAAAGGAATTGGAATGTGCAAATAATGTTGCGCGTTGGTACGGAGTATCACATTACGAATTTGATGCCGGCGAACTCATGAAATTTTCCGATTCGGCACTTTTGAATACATCTTCAAAGTCTTTGGAAAAATCCGATTACGCCGAACAGGTCGAAAAAAATCCGCGAATTGCAACTTATGTTCCTTTCCGCAACGGATTGATGATTTCGATGGCTGCAACTTTTGCGGACGGTCTTTACAAAGACGACAACGTAAAACTTTATATCGGAGTTCATCAAGATGATGCCGCAATAAATGCTTACGCCGATTGCAGCAAAGAATTTATTGATGCGATGGGTGAGGCGGTAAAAATCGGAACTTACGGCAAGATTGAACTTGTCGCGCCCTTTGTCGGAAAAAACAAAGCCGACATTGTAAAAGTCGGTCTGGATTTAAAAGTTCCTTACGAACTTACGCGCAGTTGTTACGAGCGCGGCGACAAGCCCTGCGGAAAATGTGCAACCTGCCTTGACAGAGCCGCCGCCTTTGCCGCAAACGGCGTAAAAGATCCGGCGTTGGAAGAATGACCGATTTTTTCACGCGAAAAATTTTTAATCGGAGGCATCTTTAATGACAAAAAAACTTGCCGCAATTTTGGCGGCATTGATTTTGACCGGAAATTCTCCGGTTTATGCCGATGAAATTGTAATTGAAAGACATTCGCCCGGAGAAACGCGACAAATTTTTCCGCCGAATGTTCACGACGAAGAAACTTTTAACAGAACCGCGCCGGTTGTCGATGCACCTTTTCAACAGCCGGACGAAAGTTCACGGGAAAATTATTCACCGCCGCCCCCGGAAAATCCGCCGGCAACTTCCGAAAACATTTTGCCGGACGTTTATCCGGAAATCGAACAACCTTTTCAACGACCGCCGGAAAATACTTCAACCGAAACGCCCGTCGAACAAAACAACACGCCGGATCCCGTTTTGAGACCGGAAAACAATCCGTCGGAAGTGACCATTGAACAAATTTCCGAAAATCAACCGGAGCAAATCCCGGAGGAACCGGCTCCGGAAAATTCTTCGACCGGAAACCCGCCGCAGGTTTACCCGGATGAAGGTCTTGAATTTTTGGTACACAATGAAGACGGCGTTATGGCATTTGCGGTAATTGCGGCTCACGAAAATTATATGCTTCGTCCGCTTTTGGCAAAGAATCAAATTCCGGGACTTGCAACCGTCGGTCAAACAAATCCGGCAAATGCGATAGCCTCAATAAATGCAAGTTATTTTTCACCGACCGGAATTTTGTACGGCGTAACGAAAGTTGAAGGACAGACCGTCGGGACAAGTGAATTTATTCGTTCCGCAATCGGAATAAATTCGGACGGCACGGCAATTTTCGGAAGAATAAAATATGAAGGCAAAGTTACAATGGGCGGCGAAACTCATGAGGTGACCGGCGTGGATTGCGAGCGCGAAGTAAATGCACTTGTGATTTACAACAGACTTTTCGGAGAAAGAACCCGCACCAATGATTACGGAACCGAATTTGTGGTGGAAAACGGAGTCGTTACCGCAATTTTTGTAAAGCAGGGGAACAATTACATTCCGCCTCACGGTTACATAATCAGCGCGCACGGTCACGCCGCAGCCGATTTCATAAATGTTCAGGTCGGGGATCCGGCGGTTTTGGAAGAGAATTTTATCAACGCGGATCAAACCGGAGATTTTAATCAATCGGATTACATTGTTGCCGCAGGTCCCAGACTTGTGAAAGCCGGAGAAGTTTACGTTACTTCCGGCGAAGAAAAATTTCCTCCGGATATTGCAATCGGACGCGCTCCCCGTTCGGCGATCGGCGTAACTCAATACGGAGATTATATTTTTGCGGTCGTTGACGGCAGACAGGAACACAGCAAAGGTTGCACCCTTGAAGAATGGGCGGAAATTTTGAGGACGAAATTCGGGGCGGTCGATGCGATAAATCTTGACGGCGGCGGCTCAACCGAATTGATCGTCAAAGGAGAAATCGTAAACAGTCCCTGCTACGGATACGAAAGAAAAGTCGGATCGATTATATCAATTTTGCCGAAGGGGAATTAAGTTTTGAAATTCAAGGAATTTATGGAGTCGGTCGAAAAAAAAATCAAACACGTTTATCTTTTGACCGGCGAAGAAACTTTTTATATCGACAAGGCACGCGAAAAAATTTTGTCCCGGCTTGAAATCGACAGAGCCGATTTAATTTCAATCGACTGCGACGAAAAGCCTTCAATCGGCGAAATTGTGAGCGCGATTGACAGCGCGCCCTTTTTCAATCCGAAAAATGTTGTCGTCGTAAAAAATGCCGCACCGATTTTCAACTCCGAAAACAAATCCGAAAGACTTCCGGAAATTTTGAAGGATATGCAGGAATCCAATTTTGTCATATTCATTTCAAATGCCGTTGACAAGCGAAAAAAACTTTACAAGATAATTTCGGAAGTCGGGGACGTTTTGGAAGCGGACGCTTTGAGGTCTTGGCAAATTGACGACTGGCTCAACGAAAAATTAAAATCTTTGGGTAAAGTAATGTACGGTGAAGCGCGAAAACATTTTTCGGAAAGGATCGGACTTTTGCCGGAAATTTCGCTGTGGTATTTGGACAACGAATTAAACAAAGTCGCCCTGACCGTAAACAACAACGAAATAACCGCCGCCGATTTGCGCCGGGCGATGACAACTCCTCCGGAAGTTTCAAATTTTGCCCTGACCGACGCGATAGACGAAAAAAAATCAAAAAAAGCCGTTTACATTTTGAGAGCCCAACTCCGGGACAACGGGAAAATGCCTTTGGTAATTGCCATGTTGACAAAACACGTCCGGCAACTTCTCCGGGCAAAATTCTTCATAAAAAAAGGGATCACCGGCAAAAGGCTCGGCGAACCCCTCGAACTTAATCCCTTTATCGCGCAGAAAGTCGGAGCAAATTCCGCCGGCTACCCTTCCGCACTTTTGGAAGAAGTTTTTATCGAATTGGCGGATGCCGATTACAAATTAAAAACCGGACGTGCCGGAGCGGAAGTATTGGAAAAAATAGTTATTAAACTTTGCAGGCGTTGACGTCAACTACTTCGACTTAAAGAAGTCAGAGCTTGTCCATACCAACACCGGTCTTTACCGGACGCGAGGTTCAAACGCTGACGCTACCTCGTAGGTCAGACATCATCGGGTGGCT
>CAJOPK010000144.1 GCA_905236255.1 uncultured Selenomonadaceae bacterium
GAATTTTCTTTTTCCAATCCGGCGAATAATCGCGCAAAATTCCCGCCATTCTCAAAAGATATTTCGCGTTTGTCGTCCGGCAACGTCCTTCTTTGAATTTGAAATCGAATTTAATTTCGTCGCCGGCGTATTGAACGTCGAAATGTGCATTTGAAACTTTGTCCGGGAATTTTTCCGCAATTTCGCAAAGTTCAAAGTCATGAGTCGAAACCAAAGTTATGCTGTAATCGGTGGTCAATCGCAAAATTGCCTCACGCGCTCCGATAATTCTTTCGTCGGAATTTGTACCTCTGAAAATTTCGTCCACGCAAACGAGCATGGGTAATTTTTTTTCGGCAAATTCAATCATGCTCTTTATCCGGAGCAATTCCGCATAAAAAGTGGAAAGTCCCTGACCTATGTCATCGTTTACGCGGATGGAAGTAAAAACGTGCAGGGGGGTTACCGAAAAACTTTCGGCACAGACCGGCGCGCCGGCATAAGCGAGAACAACCGACCCGGCAAGAGTCCGGAGCCAGGTGGTTTTCCCGGACATATTTGCACCGGTTATAACCGTCGTCCCCGCCTTCAAAGCAACATCATTTTCAACGGCTTTGTCTGCGGAAATCAAAATGCTTGTCAATCTTTTGGACTCAATGTAAGGCTCTTCCTTGTCCAAAAGTTTCGGGAAACAATACAGGGATCGCGTTTGACCGATTGAGGCAAGTGACATCAAAACTTCCGCTTCAGCCCAAGCCTCAAGCCATTTTCTCAAATGTTTTGCAAAAACTTTTTTCCGGTTTTCCCAAATTGCGATACAGAAAAAATCCATCAGAAACAAGGCATTTCCGAGAGCAAAGACGACCGGATTTTTTCGGGCGTTTACAAAATCGACAAAAAGCCCCAACAGTCGCAAACTGTGTGCCGCCGAACAATCATCGGTTAAAGTGTTTCGGATTTTCTTCAAAGCTTTTGAATTAAATCCGGTTGATTCGAGCCGTAAAAAAATTTCGTAATACAGCCGCAATTCTTTTGAAATATATCCCAAAGGTTTAAGATATTCGGAAGTTTTTGAGAGAAATGCCATCGCAAGCGTCAAAGAAAAAATCGGAACGAGCGAGGCGGTATACAAATCGATTATCCCCTGCCAAGCGGCGACGAATGAAATTATAAAGAGCGGAAACGCCGCAAACCGCAGAAGATAAATTTTGTTCACCGGCGGCAGAGGAATTTCGACCGATTCGAGCAATTCGCTCGTGTCGTGATTGTTCGGCATAAGTCTTGCGTATGCTTCCAAATCCAGAGAAAGTCGCGGGCGTTGCAAAATTTCCCGGACTCCGTTCTGACGCAGGCGAACTTTTGAAAAATCCGGCGGTTCCGGCGAAAGTGATTCGGCAAGTTTGTCGCGCCCGAGTTTTGTACGCGCCGCGCATATATATTGAAAAATTGAGCCCGCGCCGAAAATATGCAAATCCACGTCCTGAGGTCTTTCGTTTTTCAAATAAATTCCGCCGTCGTTTGATCTTTTGCGCCAGGTACCTTTTGCCCGTGTTATGTAAGAGTTGACGACGGCAAGCCGGCTTTTCAAAAATTCCCGGCGTTTTTTGTTTTCATCGTGCCTGTAAACCAGGCGAACGAAAATCATCAGCAAAATTGCCGATCCGATATACCCGTAAGAATGTCCGTCACAGCCGAAAGCAAACGCTCCGAAAGCCGCCGCAAATGTCAAAGTTCGTGCCAGTACGATTTGCTTTTCTTGGCGATAAAGAAATTTTTGTTCCTCAAGGTCTATTATGCGTTCGTTGTCGTAAAATTCTCTGTTCAATTCGATCCCTCATTAAGTCAAGCATTCAGCAAAATTTTTGCAAAAAAATTTCTGCCGGCAATTTACCGGCTGTTCGATTTGCTTTTTTCTGCCAACATTGAAATTCCCCTGCAAGAAAATCATCAACAAAAATTTTTCGGTTGATTGATTTCGTGATTGAAAAATTCTGCCGGTTTTCGACTTCAAGAATATGAACGCTTCCCGGAAAATTACGATTGACAATTTTTTTGCAGGGGAATTAAATCATTGGAAGAAAATAAAATCGCAAATGATTTTTTAAGGAGGAAATTTTTAAATGGAGTCTGTTGTAAAAGATGTTTCGCTTGCTCCCGGCGGTCATGCCAAAATTGAATGGGTCAAAAATTTTATGCCGGTCATGTCCGCAATCGATGCGGAATTTTCAAAATCAAAACCTTTTGCCGGAAAAAAACTTGCAATAGTTCTGCATTTGGAAGCAAAGACCGCTTACATGGCGGAAGTCTTTATGCACGCCGGCGCGGAAGTTGCGATAGCCGGCAGCAATCCGCTTTCAACTCAAGACGATGTAGCAGCCGCACTTTCGGAGGACGGCGTAACGGTTTTTGCAACTCACGCCTGCACGACGGAAGAATACGACGCTTATTTGAATAAACTTGCAGATTTTGAACCGGATATTTTGATTGACGACGGCGGAGATTTTGTAAATCTTCTTCATACAACGCGCCGGGACGCTCTCCAAAAAATTATCGGCGGCTCGGAAGAAACAACAACCGGCGTTATGAGAAATCGTACACTCGAAAAGCGCGGTGAACTTGCTTTTCCGATGATTGCGGCGAATGACGCTTATTGCAAATTTCTTTTCGACAATCGCTACGGTACCGGGCAATCGACTTGGGACGGGATTATGCGGACGACAAATTTGGTAGTTGCCGGAAAAACGGTCGTAATTGCCGGATACGGTTGGTGCGGCAAAGGCGGTGCAATGCGTGCACGCGGTCTGGGTGCAAACGTCGTCGTTACCGAAGTTGACCCGATTAAAGCGATTGAGGCGGTCTTTGACGGTTTCCGGGTAATGCCGATGACTGAGGCGGCAAAAATCGGGGATATATTTTTGACTTTGACCGGAGATAAAGACGTTATAACCGGTGAACATTATCCCTTGATGAAAAACGGCGCGATGCTTGCAAATGCCGGTCATTTTGACGTTGAAGTAAACATTCCGCAACTTGAAAAAATTTCCGTAAGCCGCAAAAAAGTTCGCAACAACGTCGAAGAATTTTTACAAAAGGACGGCAGAAAAATCTACCTGCTTGCAGAAGGTCGGCTTGTAAATCTTGCTTCCGGTGACGGACATCCGGCGGAAATCATGGACTTGAGTTTTGCCGTTCAATTCTTCAGCGTGTCACATATTTTGCACAATCACCAAAAACTTGAAAATAAAGTTTACCTTATGCCGGAAGAAATTAACGCAAAAATTGCCGAAATTAAACTTGATTCAATCGGCGTAAAAATTGATACATTGACGGACGAACAGCGCGAATATTTGGGAATTTGAAAGGCGGTTTAAATTATGAGTATCTGCACAAAAACGGGCGATGACGGAAAAACTTCACTTTACACGGGCGAGAGAGTTGCAAAAAATTCTCCGCGCGTTCAAGTTTACGGGGCGATTGATGAAGCGGGTTCCGCTCTTGCAATGTCCCGCGCTTTTTCGGAAGTGCCGGAAGTCAAGACGAGAATTTTGGAAATTCAAAAACTTTTGGGAAAAATTATGGCGGATTTCGCAAGTTTGAATAAACCCGCAATCGTTACCGACGGCGATATTGCAAAAATTGACGAAGATATTTCAAAAATTGAAAGCATCATGCCGCCGGTAAAGTCCTTCATAATTCCCGGCGAAAGTAAAGCCGGAGCAATGCTTGACCTTGCCCGGACGACAATTCGCCGTGCCGAACGTCTTGCCTGTGAACTTGCCGAAACCGAAAAAGTTCACGATTCGGACAAAATTATTTTGAACAGACTTTCGGATTACTGTTTTCTGCTGATGCGTGCCGAAGACGATGCCGCAAAATCCGGCGGTGCGAGGTATTCGTTTTGAAAACGGCGTTCTTTGATTCCGGTATCGGCGGATTGTCGGTACTTCATCACGCGATGAAAATTTTGCCGGAAGAAGAATTTGTATTTTTTGCGGACGAGGACAATGTTCCTTACGGCACAAAAAGCCGGGAGGAAGTTTTGAAATTCGTCGATTCGGCATTTGAATTTTTGACGGCTCAAAAAGTTGACGCAATCGTTGTTGCCTGTAACACGGCAACTTCCGTTGCAATAACCGAAATGCGAAAAAAATATTCCCTGCCGATAATCGGAATGGAGCCGGCCTTAAAAAGAGCTGTCGATCTGTTTCCCGGACGCAAAACTCTGGTAACGGCAACACCGATAACTATTAACGGCGAAAAAATCCGGAATTTGATTGAAAAACTTGACGCAAAAGATTTTGTGGAATTGCGCGCTTTACCGGAACTTGTAAATTTTGCCGAAAAAGAAGAATTTAATTCACCGGCGGTCAAAGATTATCTGACAAAAAATTTTGCCGGATACGACTTTAAAGATTTTTCGTCAATTGTTCTGGGTTGTACTCACTTCAATTATTTCAAAGATGTTATCCGGGAAATTTTGCCGGAGAATGTAAAAATTTTGGACGGCAACGAAGGCACTTTAAATGAACTTATGCGCCGGACAAATTTAAAGCCGGAGAAATCGGATAAAATTCC
>CAJOPK010000145.1 GCA_905236255.1 uncultured Selenomonadaceae bacterium
ATTCTTTCTGTGAAGTCGTGAAGTTTTTTGATGCTTGCCGGTGAATTGAGATTCAACTTGCCGTTTTCTTCCGTGATATAAGGAAGTTTGGAAAAATAAACTTTTTCGGGGTTGCCGTCTTTTGAAAGATGCGCTTTGATAAAGCCGCTTTCGCGCATTACCTTCATTGCTTCGTGAGCTTTTTTCAGATCCTCTTTGTAAGCGTCCAAATCGGCTTGAGTAACTTTTCCTTCGCCGAAAAGATTTTCGTAATCGAAACTGAACCCGGATTTCAAAGTCAATGCCATTTTGAAGTCTCCCTTCACAAAAAAACTTTTAAAAACAACAAACGGAAAATTTTTCCGCAGATTTACATTTTAAGAACGAATAACTTTTAAAAGTTCCGTCGTCTTTTCCTCAAGCAATTTTTTATCGCCCCGAGTTTCGACATTCAACCGGACATAAGGCTCCGTTTGTGAACCGCGCACGTTGAAACGCCAATTTTCGTAATCTACACCGAAACCGTCAATTTTCAAGACTTTGCCGGTACCGGAATATTTATCTTCAATTTTTTTGAAAATCTCTTTAACCTTCTCCACACTTTCGACTTTGGTATTCACTTCGCCGGAGATCGGATATTTTTCCTGCATATCGGCAACGAGTTCGGAAAGATTTTTGCCGGTCATTGAAATCATTTCAAGCGAAAGCAACCAGGAAATCATTCCGCTGTCGCAAAAATAAAAATCCCGGAAATAGTGATGAGCGGAAAGTTCGCCGCCGTAAATCGCATTTTCCCGGCGCATCATTTCTTTGATAAAAGTGTGTCCGGATTGACAGACCAAAGCCTTGCCGCCGGCATTTTCCGCAATTTCTTCCGTATTCCAAAATACGCGGGCATCGCAAACGACCTTTGCATTTTTTTCCTTTTTCATAAATGCTTCGGCAAGCAAACCGACCATGTAATAACCTTCGACAAAATTCCCGCGCTCGTCAAAGAGAAAACACCGGTCAAAATCCCCGTCAAAAGCAATTCCGCAATCGGCTTTATTTTCGATAACGGCTTTAATCGTTTCGGAGCGTTTCTCCTGCATCAAAGGATTCGGTACGCCGTTCGGAAAAAATCCGTTCGGATCGTTGTGAATTTTTACAATCTCAAACGGCAAAAATTTTTCAAGTTCGTTAATCACCGGACCGGCTGAACCGTTTCCGGAATTGACGACAATTTTGAGCGGCTTCAAATTTTTTACGTCGATGTACGACAAAATTTTTTGAATGTATCCGGGAAGAATGTCGATTTTCGTAATTTTGCCGGTCGCTTTTTTCGGAGACCAATCAAGGCTTTCGTCAATGATTTTATCGCGAATGTCATAAAGTCCGCTGTCCGGCCCGATCGGCTTTACGCCGCGACCGACACATTTCAAGCCGTTGTGATCCTGCGGATTGTGACTTGCCGTGACCATTATGCCGCCGTCAAGATTCATTGATCCGACGGTATAATAAATCATTTCCGTACCGCACTGACCTATGTCGAGAACGTCGCAACCGGATTCGGTCAATCCTCTTTCCAGCGCGTCGCGAATTGTGGGGCTTGAAAGTCTTATATCGTTTCCGACGCCAACTTTTTTCACATCAAAAAGTTTCGGAAAAATCCTGCCGACGCGATAGGCAAGTTCTTGGTTTATGCTTTCCGGATAAACTCCGCGAATATCGTAAGGCCCGAAGCCCGAAGTGCTTATCTTCATTTTGACAATCTCCCAAAAAATTTTGAAAAAGCTATTCGCCGATTTGAAAAATTTTCCTTTAAATTTTCGGAAAATTTAAAATGAAACTTTTGTGAATTGTCAAGAGTAATTATTGAGCCGAAAAATTTTTGATTTTGCGGGAATGTACGATATGTCGGTAACTTTCACAAAAATTTGCAAATAATGAAAAAAAGTTTTATAATTCGACCGAAAATTTTCAAGGGAAGTGGAAAATTTGATAAACGAAGAATTGTTGGCCAGAATTAACGAACTGGCACGCAAAAAGCGCACGGAAGGATTGACGGAAGAAGAACTTTCGGAACAGCGCAGACTTTATGACATTTACCTTGCGGCAATTCGCGGTCAGGTTATAGATCTTTTGGACAGAGTCGAATTTGTTGATGAGGAAACGGCAAGAAAATCTAAAACGCGTGTCGTTCATCAGGCAACGATAAATTTGGGTGAAAGGGTGTATCATTGATGCCTGTCGAAAGTTTGCGCGCCGGTTTTATCGGCGGCGGTGCATTGGCGGAATCGGTAATTCGCGGTATTTCCGGCAAATTGATCGAGTCAAAAAATATTTTCGTTTCGGAAAGAAATCCGGAGCGTTGCGAATATCTTCAAAAAAACTACGGTGTAAATGTTTCCGGTGTTGCGGACAATTTTCTTGACGGATTGACTTTGATCATTGTTGCCGTCAAACCGAAAGACGCGGCGGTCGCACTTGACGAGATAAAGAATAAAGTAAATCCGAATACGATTGTAATGTCCGTCGTTGCCGGACTTAAATTGAAGATTGTCGAGGACGCTTTTCAAAAAAATCCGGTTTTCAGAATTATGCCGAATGTTCCGATCGCCGTCGGTGAGGGAATGATCGCTTTTGTTCCCGGAAAAAATTCGGAGCCGGCGGATAAGGAAACGGTAAAAAAATTTTGGTCAAATGTCGGGCGAATCGTCGAAGTCGAAGAAAATTTGATGGACGCGGTAACCGGGTTGAGCGGCTCCGGTCCGGCTTACGGTTTTTTGATGATTGACGCGCTTGCCGACGGCGGAGTTGCGGCGGGACTTCCCCGCGCAAAGGCTGTTGAACTTGCCGCGCAAACTTTGCTCGGAGCGGCCAAAATGGTTTTGGAAACCGGAGATCATCCGGACGTTTTGCGCGATCGTGTAACAAGTCCGGCGGGAACGACGATCGAAGGCGTGAGAATTATGGAGCGTTGCGGTGTCAGAAGTGCATTGATTGAGGCGGTACTTGCCGCAACCGAAAAATCAAAAAATCTTTGAGGTTTTGTAAAATGAACGGACTTTTTGACAAAATGAACAACTTCCTTAAAATCTACCTTACGACGCAGGGAAGATTGAACAGATTGCGCTATTTTAAATACGGTCTGATTTTGGGCATATCGACTTTTATCGTCAGTGTCATTCTGCAAGTTGTTGCCACGCTGATAACCGGAAGTGAGGACGGCTTTGTTGTTCAAGCGATTGCGGTTTCGATAAGCGTAATCTGGTTTTTGGGATATATAACTTTGGTGATTCGCCGTCTGCACGACCTGGACAAAAAGGATATTTGGGCAATAGGCGCGTTGATTCCCTATGTGAATTTTGCTTTCGGAATTTACCTTTTGCTGATGCCGGGAACTCCGGGAAGAAATCAATTCGGGGCGGATCCGCTTTTGGAATGAAAATGAAAACAGCAAAAAATTCGCGTTGACATTGTCGCCGGATAATGTCGAAAGACGTTTGCAAATGAACCGCAGGCAAGTGCCGGCAACGGCATCGGAAAGTTCATCTGCCGGCGTCTTTTATTTTTTGGGGGAGGAATTTTGATGCAGTCGAATCTTGCAATAATTTTGCCGATGGCTTTGGTAATTGCCGCAAATGTTTTCTATCATATCGCAAGCAAGGGAATACCCGCCGCCCAAAATCCTTTTATGGGGCTTATCGTGAATTATTTTACGGCACTTGCGGCAAGCGTCGTTTTATTTTTTACCACGCCGCATCAAAATTTTTTTACCGAATTTTCCCGCAGTAATTGGGCTTGTGTTTTGATGGGGCTGTCCGTTATCGGCTTGGAAGTCGGATTTATAATGATTTATCGGGCGGGCGGTGAAATAAGCACCGCCTCCCTTATTGCGAATGTACTTTTGGCGGTGGTCATGCTCGGAATCGGCATATATTTTTACGGCGAAAGTTTTTCGGCAAAGAAAATTTTCGGTGCGGTTCTGTGTTTGATCGGAATAATTTTCATATCGTCAAATTGAATTTACCTGTTCCGAAAATCCCGCGCGTCATTTAAATCTTTGGTGAGTTGTTCCTTTAATTCCTTGACCGACGAAAATTTTTTCTCATCGCGAATTTTTTTTATAAAACTTACGGAAATTTCTTCGCCGTAAATGTTCCCGGAAAAATTATCGATAAAAACTTCCAAACGTCTGCGCTCCACCTTAAAAGTGGGATTGTTGCCGATATTCGCGATACCCGGAAAAATCTTTCCGTCGATTTTCACATCAACAATATATGCCCCGTTCGGCAGCATTGCGCGATTGTTTTCAATTTCAAGATTTGCGGTCGGGAAGCCCAAAATCCTGCCGCGTCGATCTCCGTGAACAACTTGCGAATTGTAAGTAAATTCCCGCCCCAAAAGAATATTTGCCTCGTCAAGTTCACCGCATGCGATAAGTTCCCGGATACGGGTACTGCTTACAATTTTTTTGTCGATTGTAACCGCTTGCAAAACTTCCGCCTTGAATCCGAAATTTTCACATTCACGCAACAACATTCTCCCGTTGCCTTTCCCGAATCGACCGAAAGTATAATTCGGACCGGTCACTACACAGGCGGGAGAAATTTTTTCCTGCAGAAGTCGCAAAAATTCCTCCGGAGATTTTGCGGCAAAGTCCTTCGTAAAGGGAATTTCAATCAAAAGTCTGACTCCCAGTCCGGCGAAAATTTCCCGACGCAAGCCTCTGCTGCCGATCATCGGCGGCGCATTTTCCGGATTTAAAACGGTCAAAGGGTGATTTGAAAAAGTGAACACCGCCGGCGTACCGTCAATTTTTTTCGCAATTTCGACGGCGCGATTTATTATTGCGGCATGCCCGGAATGAACTCCGTCAAACATTCCCAAAGCAACAACCGGTCGGTAATATTTTTTTTCAATGTTTGTCAACCTGTTTATAATTTCCACAAAAATTGCCTCCGTTTTTTCCGACACAGCTTATACAAATTCCGGAATTGTTGCCGTAAATATTACACGATTTGCCGCTTATTTGCAAACACCGCAACGCCGGCAATCTTCAAAACAGGGCGCGGTCGATTTCAATTCTTGAGCCTTTAAAAATTCGTCCCGCAGATATTTTCCGGAAAATCCCTGATCCAGAAATTCCCAAGTCAATTTTTCTTCCGGCGGATATTCCCGCAAATAAAAATCCTCGTCAATCCCGGAATCTTTGAAAAGCCGGCGGAAAGTTTTTTCGGAATCGGATTTTGTCATAATTTCGGCAATTTTTTCATCACCTCTTGCCAAAACGGTTTGAATTTCCGATTCTCGCGGTGATTCCGAAATTATTTCGACGTTGCGAAATTTTTTCAGTTTTTCCCGCAAAATTTTTAAAGCCGAATCCGAATATTTTTTTCCGGCGAATTTTGCACGTTGAAAAGGTGTAAAAGGTTTCGGGACAAAAGGATTTACACTCAAGGTAATTTTCCCGCCGGTATCGGAAAAATTTGCAAGTCTTTCGGTCATGGCGGCAATTCCCTCAACATCCGAAAAATCTTCAAAAGGCAAGCCGATCATAAAATACAATTTGAAATTTTTAATCCCGGCGGCAAGTCCCAGTTCCACCGTGTCAAAAACATTTTTTTCGGTAATGCCCTTATTTATTACGCAACGCATTTTTTCACTGCCGGCCTCCGGTGCGATTGTCAAAGTTTTCAAACCGCCCGCAGCCAAAGCCTTTACAAGTTCCGGAGTGACCGAATCCGCCCGGAAAGAGGCAACCGACATTGTAAGATTTTTGCTCAAAATATATTCGCAAAGTTCGTTGATTTTCGGATAATCGGAAACCGCCGCGCCGGCAAGCCCGATTTTTTTCCCGAATTTTTCCGCCGCATCAACCTGCTTTTTCAAAACTTCCAAAGACCTGTTTCTGGGTTTTCTGAAACAATATCCCGCCATACAAAATCTGCAGTGTCGCCCGCAACCCCGCGCGGTTTCAATCAAATACATATTCAGTTCCGAATCGTCGGTTATTATGATTGAATTTGCCGGAAAGTCATCGAGATTTTTGACGAATCGGCGGGAAACTTTTTTCGGAAAAGCCGGCACAAAGACTCCCGGAATTTCGGAAAGTTTTTTTAATCTTTCCGAGCGCGGCAAATTTTCGGAAGAAATAAGCGCGTCGGTCAATTCCGGCATAATTATTTCCCCTTCGCCGATTACGAAAGCGTCAATTATTTTTGAAAGCGGTATCGGATTAAAGGTTGCACAAGGGCCGCCGGCAATTATTATCGGATCAAATTTCGTACGTTTTTCCGATTCGACGGGGATTTTTCCCATTTTCAAAATTTTGACGACGTTGAAATAATCCGGTTCAAAGGATACGGCAAAACCGACTGCGGAAAATTTATTGAGTCCCGTCTGAGTTTCAACGCTTGACAATCCGGAATTTGATTTTTCCATCTGCGTCGAAATTTTGGGTTCCGGCAAAAAGAATCTTTCGCAGGAAGTATCCGGACGGGAATTTAACAAGTCGTAAATTATGTGTATTCCCAAATTTGACATACCGATCCGATAAAAATTCGGATAGACCAACGCAAATTTAAATCTGCCGCCGCCATAATTTTTTTGACAAATCTCTTTTTCAAATTTTGCTTTTAAATCCCGCTCCGGATTCAATGCCGCCACCTCACAATTTTTTTTACAATCATCGCCCGGATTTTATCACACCGGTTAAAAAATTTCAGGAATTAAATGCAAAAAAGTCCGGCGAATATCGGGAACTTCCGGAGAATTGATTTTACGAAAGTTTTTAATTTTTAAACCGCAGGACGGGGTGTATATGAAAAGCGCGTCGAAATAATGTGTTGACAAGATTTTTTTGCGGTGTTAATATTCCCCCGTTTTAAATTCAAGAGAAAAATTTTTGAAAGGAGGCGGGTATATGCCTACGATAAATCAGTTGGTCAGAAAAGGTCGTCTGAAGGTCACGGAAAAATCGACCGCGCCGGCACTGAAAGAGTGTCCTCAGAAACGCGGAGTTTGCACTCGTGTCTATACAACGACACCGAAAAAGCCGAACTCCGCACTTCGTAAAGTTGCGCGTGTTCGTTTGACGAACAGCATTGAAGTCACGGCATACATTCCGGGCATAGGTCACAACCTGCAGGAACACAGCGTTGTACTCATTCGCGGCGGTCGTGTAAAAGACTTGCCGGGTGTTCGCTACCATATCATTCGCGGTTCGCTTGATACCGCCGGCGTTCAGGATCGCAAACAATCGCGTTCCAAATACGGCGCGAAAAAAGCCAAAGCCAAGAAAAAGTAATCGGATTTGAAAAGAGATTATGAGGAGGTAGCAAAATGCCGAGAAAAGGTTCCGTGCCGAAAAGAGACGTTCTGCCGGATCCGGTTTACCATTCAAAGATTGTAACGAAATTCATAAACAAGATTATGCTTTCGGGCAAAAAGAGCGTTGCTCAAAAAGTTGTCTATGATGCATTCGATACGATTCGCGAAAAGACCGGCAAAGATCCGCTTGAAGTCTTTGAAACGGCACTGAAAAATGTTATGCCGGTATTGGAAGTTCGCGCACGTCGTGTCGGCGGCGCAAACTACCAGGTTCCGGTTGAAGTTCGTCCGGAAAGACGGCAGACTTTGGGGATTCGCTGGCTTGTAAATTATGCAAGACTTCGCAGCGAAA
>CAJOPK010000146.1 GCA_905236255.1 uncultured Selenomonadaceae bacterium
GGGCTTTTGGACAGCCCTTTGAGAATAAGGGCGGCTTGACCGTCAATCTTTTCAAGAATCTTCCGGCTTTAGCCGGGAGAGGTTCAACATTGTCTGACAATTTGTTTCGTTTCCGGCAATAAAACAAAAATCCTGCCGCCTTTTTAGAAAACAACTTTTACTTCCGCCTATCTCAAAGCCATAGCGACTTTCAAGTTGACCCGCTTTAAGAAGGAAAATTTTGGCGTAAAAATTTAAATAAGGTTGACGGGTAAACTTTCGGAAAGTATAATCCGGAAGAAATTTTTTATATGTTCATAAAACAAAATTCTGTAAGGGGAGGATTTTTTTATGAAGGACATTCGGATAAGCAGCCCGATGTCCGGCACGTTGATACCGTTAAACGAAGTCAACGATCCGGTATTCGCGGGCGGCGCGATGGGACGCGGCGCGGCGGTCAAAAATCCGGAAGGCAAAGTTTATGCGCCTTTCGACGGTGAAATTACCGTCTTTTTCCCGTCACATCACGCAATCGGTTTAAAGTCCGACGACGGAATAGAACTTTTGATTCACGTCGGAATGGACACGGTAACTTTGAACGGAGAATTTTTTACTCCGAAAGCGGAAGTCGGCGACAAAGTGAAACGCGGTCAACTTCTTTTGGAATTTGATCCGGAAGGCATCAAGTCCAAAAATCTTGATACGACCACGCCCGTCGTCGTCACCAATCACACGGAATTCGGAAACATTACTTTTGAACTCAACGAACAGGAAATTACTTCCGAACCTCCGAAAGAAGAAGGTCAAAAAGTTGTCATCGAAAAAGACCCGGAAGATGCAAAATATGACAATCTTCCGAAACACGAAAGAGTTGCACACTTGATCATGAAATACGTCGGCGGACCCGATAACGTCCGTGCCGCCGAACACTGTGCGACCCGTCTTCGTCTTATCGTAAACGACAAATCCAAAATTCAAGATAAGCAGATTGAAAACATTGACGGCGTAAACGGTCAATTTTTCGCCGCTCAACAGTATCAAATTATTCTCGGCACCGGCTTTGTCGATAAAGTTACCGATTTCTTTGTCACGTTGAAACCCGGACTTTCGGCGGGCGGCAACAAAGAAGCGGCTTACGAACAAATGACGCTTGTGCAGAAAATTTCCAGAACGCTCGGCGACGTTTTTGTTCCGATTATCCCGGTTCTCGTTGCAACAGGTTTGTTTATGGGTATTCGCGGCGCGCTCCTGTCGCTCGGCAGCGAATGGGATCCCACATTCCTTAAAATGACACAGGTTTTGACGGATACGGCTTTTGCATTTTTGCCGGCTCTCGTCTGCTGGTCAACAATGAATAAATTCGGCGGTACTCCGGTTATAGGTATCGTTCTCGGACTCATGCTTGTTTTCCCGGCACTTCCGAATGCTTACGTCGTCGGCGGATTTGCAAACACTTTAAAAGAACTTGGAATACCTTGGCAGGAAGCGGCACAAATTGCGGAATATGCGGACAAAGTTCCGATCCCGCTTGATTTGGGATTCATAACGATCCCGCTCGTCGGTTATCAGGGATCCGTTTTGCCGGCGTTGGTTTTGGGTATTTTTGCCGCAAAACTTCAGCATTGGCTCAAAACTTTTGTACCGGACATTATCGATCTTATCGTTACACCGTTCCTCACATTGGCAATTTCAATGCTGCTCGGATTTATCGTTATCGGCCCGATTATGCACGGCGTTGAGCAGGCGGTATTCGGTGCTGTTCAATCCTTCCTTGAAATTCCGGGTATCGGCGGTTTGGTTATCGGCGGACTTCAGCAGGTCATCGTTGTATTCGGCGTTCATCACGTCTTTAATGCTTTGGAGGCTTACCTTCTCAGCACGACCGGTGCGGATCCTTTCAACGCGATCATCACCTGCGCCACAATTTCGCAGGGTGGCGCGGCTTTGGCGGTTGCATTGAAAACCGTTGACAAGAAAAAACGCGCTCTTTACATTTCGTCTGCGGTTCCGGCATTTTTGGGAATCACCGAGCCGGCAATTTTCGGTATTAACCTGCGCTTCATGAAACCGTTTATTTACGGTTGCTGCGGCGGCGCGGTCGGCGGTGCAATTTCCGGTTTCTTGGGACTTGCCGGCACGGGCATGGGCATAACGGTTATTCCGGGAACTTTGCTTTACATGAACGGACAACTTCTGCAGTACTTCATGGTCAACGGAATTGCCCTTGCGGTAGGTTTCGGATTGACTTACATGCTTTACAAGACTGAAGAATAAAATTTGAAATTTTGAATCGAACATAAAAATTGGCGTATTCTCTCAAAAAAGAGGATGCGCTTTTTGTTTAGAAGATGTATTCATAAGAAAGAATTTCGCATAACTACGGTATTCTTTGAAATCTCGAGAGTGCCATAATTACAGATAAAATTTTATTATGAATATACCTTCTGAAATTGGCGTTTATTTACTCGAATCGCCGGAAATTTTGTGAAACGCCCGTGAGACTGTTTAAAATGGTGGTTGACAACAGCTAAAGATAAATTATAAAATTCCGTAAAAACTATTGGAAATTTTATGAGGAGGTAAAAACTTGGTGAACTACTCAACTTACCTTAAGGATTATCCGTCAAAAGACGGACGTTTCGGAAAATTCGGCGGGGCATATCTCCCCGACCATTTGATTCCCGCGTTTGAAGAAATTACAAACGCTTACAAGACAATTTGTCATTCTTCTCAATTCATTAACGAACTTCGTCGTATTCGTCGCGAATTTCAGGGTCGCCCGACTCCGGTTTATCACTGCGAAAGACTCAGCCGCTCGATCGGAAATTGTCAAATTTATTTGAAACGTGAGGACTTGAACCACACCGGCGCGCACAAACTCAATCATTGCATGGGTGAAGGTCTTTTGGCAAAATTCATGGGAAAACACAGAATCATTGCCGAAACCGGTGCCGGTCAGCACGGAGTTGCTCTTGCGACGGCGGCGGCATTTTTCGGGCTTGAGTGTGTAATTTACATGGGGGAAGTCGATATTGCGAAACAGGCACCGAATGTCGCCCGAATGAAAGTTTTGGGTGCAAAGGTCGTTCCCGTTTCAACCGGCTTGAAAACCTTGAAAGAGGCGGTCGATGCCGCTTTTGAAGATTATCTCGAAAATTACAAAGACACGATTTATTGCATAGGTTCCGCAGTCGGGCCGCATCCTTTCCCGATGATGGTACGCGATTTTCAAATGGTCGTCGGGCAGGAAGCTCGCGAACAATTTTTGGAAATGACCGGATTTTTGCCGGACGTTGTTACGGCTTGCGTAGGCGGCGGTTCCAATTCAATCGGAATGTTCCTGCCCTTTATTGACGATCCGGTTGAAATTGTCGGTGTCGAACCTTTGGGACGCGGCGAAAAGTTGGGGGATCATGCAGCTTCAATGTCTTACGGATCCGAAGGCGTAATGCACGGTTTTGACAGCATTATGCTCAAAGACGACAAAGGCGAACCGGCTCCGGTTTATTCGATTGCAAGCGGCTTGGATTATCCTTCCGTCGGGCCGGAGCATGCCTGTCTGCGTGAAATCGGACGCGTAAAATATGATGTTGCAAGTGACAAAGAGGCGGTTGACGCTTTCTTCAAACTCAGCAGATTGGAAGGAATTATTCCCGCGCTTGAAAGTTCTCATGCCGTTGCTTATGCGATTCGTCGCGCAAAGGAAATGCAGGAAGGCTCCATTCTCGTAAATTTGAGCGGGCGCGGAGATAAAGATTTGGATTACGTTATCGAAAAATACGGCTTTGAAGTGAAAGATTGAAGTTGAAAATTTTGAAACAAAAAAGACCGGCTCCCGGAAATTTTCGGAAGTCGGTTTTTTGTTTCAGGCAAAATCTTTTTCCAAGTCAAAACTCAATTTCTTTACGTCAACGGCAATTCCGGAAACCGTCAAAAAAACTTTTTCGGCATTTGCCGCCAAAATCTGATTGGCAATCCCGGCAAGATCTCTGAATTGCCGGGCAAGTTTGTTTTCCGGGACAATTCCGGAACCGACTTCATTTGTAACAAAAATTATCGTCGCTCCGGATTTTTTTGCCGCCGAAATTAAATCTTCAATCAATTTTTTCAAGCCGACTTCAATTTCGCCAAAATCTTTTGTTTCGTTTGCAAGCAAAAAATTGCTTACATAAATCGTTACGCAATCAAAAAGTATCACATCAAAATTTTTGCCGGCTTGCAAGATTGATTTATCGGCATTTTTCGGTGATTCCCAAGTCTGCCAATTTTCTTTTCTGCGTTCGCGATGAATTTTTACCCGCCGCTCCATTTCCTCATCAAAAATTTGAGCGGTCGCAATATAAGCCGCTCGCCCGTTTCCGATCTTTAAGGCAAGTTTTTCGGCAAAGGTACTTTTACCGCTGCGCGCCCCGCCCGTCACCAAAATTATTTTTCCCAAAATCCTCATCCTTTATTCAATCGAAAACAATCTTCGTAAGAAATTGAACCTCTCCCGGCTAAAGCCGGAAGATTCTTGAAAAGATTGACGGCCAAGCCGCCCTTATTCTCAAAGGGCTGTCCAAAAGCCC
>CAJOPK010000147.1 GCA_905236255.1 uncultured Selenomonadaceae bacterium
ATTGGGTTCCTGTATCGGAATTTCTTTGTACGATCCGCAAACGAAAATCGGCGGACTTCTGCATATAATGTTGCCGGACAGTTCACAGGCAAGAGCAAGCGACAATCCGGCGAAATTTGCCGATACCGGAATACCGCTGATGCTCAATGACGTTATTTCTCTCGGTGCATCGCGCAGTCGTTTGGTTGCAAAAATTGCCGGCGGCGCGCAAATGTTTGCCTTTGCAAATGCAACGGATATTATGCGCGTCGGCAACAGAAATGCCGATGCCGCAAAACAAATTTTGAGGAAGAACGGAATCAAGGTAATTGCCGAAGATACCGGCGGCAATTACGGACGGACGGTTCAAATCGATCTTGCAACCGGAGTTTATAAAGTTAAGACGATTGATCGCGGCGAGAAAGATATTTGAGCCGCTCGGAAACTTGCGCCGCGAATTAAAATTTTGCGGCGTCGGTTTTGACCGAAAAATTTCGGTCAAGGTGGTGAATTTTTCTTGGCAAGAGTTTTGGCGGCACTTGTTTTGGGTGCGGTTTCGCTGATTGTGGTTTTGATTTCCGGAATTTCAAGCGGCGACGTAAGAATTTCGACGATAATTTTCAGGTCGATTATTTCGTTTTGTGTTTCAAGTGCGATTTTCTTTTTTCTTTTGATGGCTTTCGATTTGTACGAAGAAAAAGTTGCAAAGACTTTGGAGCAGGTAAAACAGGAGATTGCAACGGAAGAAAATTCGGAAGAAAAAACGGAAGAGGAAGAAAATCAATCCGAAGTGTCGGAAGAGTCCGGCGAGACTGCGGAAGGTTTCCGGCCGATGAATTTGGGAAATTAGAAAATTATGGAATCGGAGAAATAAAGTTATTGACCCGGTGAGGCTGAACTGCGGGGTGTTACTATGGACGGAAACGTAAAAGTCAAAACGGATATAACCGCAATTTGGAAAAGATACAAGGCAACAAAATCGCAGGAATTGCGAAACGTGCTTGCCGAACATTATTTGTCGCTGATAAAAATTGTGGGCGGAAGGCTGGCGGTAAGTTTGCCGCCGCATCTGGATCGCGACGATTTGATGAGCAGCGGATTTTTCGGCTTGCTTGACGCGATTGAAAGATTTGACATAAACCGCAACATAAAATTTGAGACTTATGCCGGAGTCCGTATTCGCGGCGCGATGATTGATTATTTGCGTTCAAAGGATTGGATACCGGTTACAATGCGACAAAAAATTCGCAAATATGAGCAGACGGTTTACGATCTGGAAAGCAAACTCGGCAGGAACGCGACCGACAAAGAAGTTGCGGAGGCTTTAAATATTACTCAAGAGGAATTGAAAGTCTTGGTCGGGCAATGTAATGCCGCCACAATAATTCCGCTTGAGGAGTACTTAAAAACCGATACGCCGGAGGCGATAGATGCCAATCCGGTCGAAACAACGGAATTTT
The DNA here is from genome assembly GCA_905236255.1 of uncultured Selenomonadaceae bacterium. Taxonomy (GTDB): domain Bacteria; phylum Bacillota; class Negativicutes; order Selenomonadales; family Selenomonadaceae; genus Quinella. The sequence continues at coordinate 1,440 of CAJOPK010000147.1, forward strand.
TGGAATTGAAGGACACTTTGGCAAAGGCAATAGACAGACTTCCGGAAAAGGAAAGAATTGTTGTGTCTTTGTACTATTACGAAGAATTGACTTTAAAGGAAATAAGTTTGATACTTCATTTGAGTGAAGCGCGAATTTCCCAACTTCACACAAAAGCCGTTTTCCGGATGCGCGGATATTTGGCAAAAATGAAAGCAAGTTTGGTATAAAGGATTGAAAATTTTTTGAGAAGGAGGATGATGCAGATATGGACGGTGAATACCCGGTTATCGGAGGACCGGAACAAGGTTATCAATTTACATTCAGAAACGACGGTGTTTTTCTGGTCGTGTACCCGACAGATTCGATTATGTTTGAGTTGTCCGATATGCGACAAATTTTGCGTGAGTGCGGCGTTGTGGATTATGACGTTGCACTTGTTTCCCGTTCCATGCGCGAAGCCTCCGGAAGGGAACAGAGAATTGCCGAACCGGTGGAAATAAGTCAGGAGATCCTTGACAAAATAATGAACGGCGAAACCGGCTTGGTTAATGTTGCGGAAGAAGAATATGCCCGTTTGATTGTCGATATTACACGCGACAAGATGAAAGTTACCATAAAATACGACACGAAGAACGGCGCGAAACTTCCGACGGTCGATATGGTCATGGAAGCATTGACCGAAAAAAATGTAATTTACGGCATCGACGACGAAGCCATAGAAAAAGGTGTTCAAAGTTTGGCTCCGTTTGTTGCGGCGCAGGGTACTCCGGCAATTCCCGGCGAAAATGCTTACATAGACAGAAAATTTGACTTGGGCGTAAAAGGTCGTCCGGTTATCGACGAATATGATCGCGTCGATTATAAAGATTTGAATTTGTTTGTATTGGTTAAGGCAAACGATACTTTGGCAATTCGTATTCCGCAAACTCAGGGCAAGCCCGGCAAAAATGTTTTCGGCGAAACGGTTGCCGCGCAAAACGGTCGTCCCATTCCCATGCCGGAAGGAAAAAATACAAAAGTTCTCGGCGAGCATCAGCTTATTGCAACCATCAACGGGCAGATTGTCGATACAGGAACAAAAATCAGCATAGATCCCCGACTTGTCATAAAAGGTGCGGTCGGTGTGGCAACCGGCGACATTGACTTTGACGGCAGCATTTTGGTCAACGGCAGCGTCAAACAGGGTTTTTCGGTCAAGGCAACCGGCGACATTGAAATCAAAGGCAGCGTGAACGGTGCGGAAGTTACCGGGCGAAATGTTTACATAAGCGGCGGCGTTACCGGAGTAAATCGCGGAAAAGTTCATGCCGAGCAGGACGTTCGTGCCGCCTTTACGGAAAATGCCGTTATCGAAGCCGGGCGGGATATTTACATTTCGGACGTTGCACTTCATTCGACTTTGCGCGCCGGTCAAAAAATTACCTGCGAGGACAAACACGGGCAAATTACCGGAGGTCTTGCGGTTGCCGGCGAGGAAGTCAACGTAAAAATCATAGGCAATCAGGCTTATGTAATAACCCGCGTTTCGGTCGGTGTCGATCCCAATTTGCAGAAGGAATATCATGAAGTTTGCAAGAGTTACAAGGAAAACAAAAAGCGTCTTTTGCACATTACGCAGACTTTGAACACTCTTTCAAAAATTGACATAAGTTCTTTGCCGAAAGAGCGCGTAGATCAGATCAATGCGCTGACCCGTTCGCAATTTCCGATAGCCGGTCAACTCAAGCGCGACGAAAAGAGAATTTTGGAGCTTGAAGAAAAATTGTCCGAAATGAAAAACGGCAAGATCAAAACAAGCGACACGATTTATCCCGGCGCAAGACTTTCGGTCAACGGCGTGGTCAAAAGTATTCAGGAAGAATTTAAACATTGTACTATGTCGCTCAACGAGGGCGAAGTTGTGGTGGGACCTTATTAAATTTTTGGCGAAATAAAATTTGCCGGAGGTGTTAAAAGATGGATATTGCACCGGTGGGAGTCCAGATGACTTACGCAAACGCGAATGCGGCAAGTCAGGTTCAGCACAATCTCAACAACGCGGCGGCTTTGCAAAATGCCTTTGCAACCGTCGAACTGGAAAAGGATGCGGAACTCAAACAAAAGCAGGTTCGCAACAAAGACGATACCGAAGGCGGCACGATTAAAGACGACCCGGAGCGTCGAAATCGTAACGGAGGGCATTATTATCGAAGTTCCGGAAAACGTCAACAGCGTGAAGAGCAAACTCCGGAAAAATTTGCAACGGATCCGAAACGCGGAAGGTTGCTTGACATTTCATTTTGAACTTATAAAATATTCTGCGTAATGCGCGGCGGGTTGACGTTTACGCATTGCGCGTTTTAATTTTTATCGAAGGAGCCGGGCGCGGGAATGATTACCGAACTTATGACAATATTGATAGTGGTCGGTGCCGTTATGGTCTTTTTCGTGTGGTCAAATGCGAAAAAACGCAGGCAGGCGGAAAACGATCGCCGGGAAGTGGAAGAATCCACAAGCAAATTTAAAGCCGATCTTGAAAATACGGCAAATGAAATTATAGGACGAATGGAATC
>CAJOPK010000148.1 GCA_905236255.1 uncultured Selenomonadaceae bacterium
CGGAATGAGTTTCCGAAGTCTTTCGGCATTTGAAAAGTCAACCGAAAAATCTTTCAAGTTTCGATTGTTTACGCCGATAATTTCGGCTCCCGAATTTAAAGCCTTTTCAATTTCCCTTTCGTCGTGAGTTTCAACCAAAGCGTCAATTTTCAATTCGTCGCAAATTTTCAAATACCCTTGCAATTCTTTTTCCGGTAAAAGTGCACAGATTAACAGAACGGCATCCGCTCCGAAAATTTTTGCCCGGTAAATTTGATATTCGTCGACTATAAAATCTTTCCACAGCATCGGAATTTTGACATTTGCCCGGATTTCCAAAAAAATCTCCGGCGATCCAAAAAAATATTTCGGCTCGGTCAAACATGAAATACAATCCGCTCCGGACGTTTCATAATTCCGGGCAATTTCAACGTAAGGAAAATCCGGAGAAATCAAGCCCTTTGAAGGTGATGCTTTTTTGACTTCACAGATAAACGAAAGCCCGGATTTTTTAAGCGTTTCAAAAAATTTTCCGCCGCCGAAAATCTTTGAAGAATACGCCGCAGATCTCAAATATTCCACCGGAACCTTTTGCTTTTGATTTTCCACAAGCCGGCGGGTGTTTCCGGCAATTTCTTCCAAAATATTCACCTGTTGCTCACCTCAACAAATTTATTCAAAATATTTGTTGCAGCTCCGGAATTGATTAAACTTTCGGCAAGTTTTATTCCGTCGGAAATCGAATTGCTTTTTCCGGCAATATACAATGACGCTCCGGCGTTCAGAAGTACGGCATCGCGTTTTGCGCCGTGCTCTTCACCGGAAAGAATTTTGCGCGTAATCATCGCATTTTGTGAAGGTTCGCCGCCTTTGAGGTCGGATTTTTCGCAGATTTTCATTCCGAAATTTTCCGGCGAAATTGTGTAGCGTTTATACCAACCGTCTTTAAATTCGCTGACTGCCGTCAGGGAACTCATCGAAATTTCGTCCAATTTGTCCATGCCGTAAACAACCATGCCGCGCTTTACCCCCAAGTCAATCAAAACTCTTGTCAAAGGTTCGACAAGATATTCGTCGTAAACCCCCAAAAGTTGAAATTTCGGATTGCCGGGATTTGTCAAAGGACCCAAAATATTAAATACCGTGCGAAACCCGAGTTCCCGGCGAATTGCACCGACATATTTCATCGAAGTGTGATATTTTTGTGCAAAGAAAAAGCACATTCCGACTTCGTTCAAAAGTTCTTTGCATTTTTCCGGACTCTGATTTATGTTTACGCCCAAAGCCTCAAGACAATCGGCAGTCCCGCATTTTGAAGAAGCGGCGCGGTTGCCGTGTTTTGCAACTTTTACACCGCCGGCGGCTGCAACAAGTGCGGCTGTCGTGGAAATGTTGAAACTTTGCGCATTGTCCCCGCCGGTACCGACAATTTCAAAAACATCAAAACCGGTTTCAACTTTCAAGGCGTGATCTCTCATCGCTGCGGCACAGCCGGAAATTTCATCGGCGGTTTCGGCCTTTGCGCTTTTTGTGGAAAGAGCCGCCAAAAATGCGGCGTTTTGAGTCGGAGTGGTTTCACCGCTCATAATTTCGTTCATGGTTTCAAATGCTTCATCGTAGGTCAAATCTTCCTTGCTTACGATTTTTATGATTGCCTCTTTAATCATTTTAAATTTCTCCCTTCAGAAAGTTTTGAAGAATAATTTTTCCGTCCGGCGTCATAATGCTTTCCGGGTGAAATTGCAAGCCGAAAATCGGAAAATCTTTGTGTTCGACCGCCATAATTTCGCCGTCGACAGTCCGGGCAATTATTTTCAAACAATCCGGAAAATTGTTTTCGTCAGCCGCCAGCGAATGATAACGGGCAACTTTCATTTTTTCCGGACAGCCGGCAAATATTTTTGAATCGCCGTCAAAATTTATTTCGGACTGTTTGCCGTGCATGAGTTTTTTTGCATAAGTGATTTTTGCTCCGAACGCCGCACAAATTGCCTGATGCCCCAAACATACGCCCAAAATCGGAATTTTCCCGGCAAGATTTTTGACGACTTCGACAATGTTGCCGGCATTTTCCGGTCTGCCCGGTCCCGGCGAAATTATTATTTGCGACGGATTTAAATTTTCAATTTCGCCGACGGTCATTTCGTCGTTGCGGATAACCTTTATATCCGGCACAATTTCGCCGACAAGTTGATAAAGGTTGTAAGAAAAGCTGTCGTAATTGTCAATCAACAAAATCAAAGTCGTTTCCTCCTTCCAATGCGGCAAGTGAAGAGCGCGCCTTATTCAAACATTCTTCAAATTCTTTTTCCGGGACGGAATCGGCAACAATCCCCGCGCCGGATCTGACAAAAACTTTTCCGTTTTTCTTGTAAGCAATTCTGATTGCAATGCAGGTATCCATATTGCCCGTAAAATCGATGTAACCGATTGCGCCGCCGTAAATTCCGCGCTTGTTGTTTTCAAGTTCCGCTATAATTTGACAGGCTCGAATTTTTGGAGCGCCGGACAAAGTACCCGCCGGCAAAACCGATTCTATTGCGGAAAGTGCATCATATTCCGGGCGAATTTCCCCGCGCACGATTGAGCCTATATGCATGACGTGAGAATATTTTTCGATTGCGTGAAGTTTTTCTACCCGGACACTTCCGAATTTTGAAATTTTTCCCAAATCGTTCCTGCCCAAATCGACAAGCATATTGTGTTCGGCAAGTTCCTTTTCGTCCGCAAGAAGTTCCGTTTCAAGTTTTTTATCCTCTTCCGGATTTTTTCCTCTGGGACGTGTTCC
>CAJOPK010000149.1 GCA_905236255.1 uncultured Selenomonadaceae bacterium
ATCGGCAACAAAATATCCCAAGCGCAAAAATTGATAACGTGTTCCCGCCGCAGTCAATTTCACCGACGGCTCAACAAGCGCGTTTTCAATTACAATCAGCGAATCCGGATTAAGCGCGCCGATAAAATCTTCCGGCAAATTTCCTTTTTCGTCCGTCGTCAAAAGATAATCGTACAATCTGACTTCCGCCTTCAACGCATAATCCGCGCTTACCCAGTGAATCGTGCCTTTAATTTTTCTGCCGGCAGTCGCTCCGCCGCTCTTTGAAGTCGGATCAATCGTGCAGTGAAGTTCGATAACATTTCCGGCATCATCTTTTATAACTTCCTCACATTTTATGATGTAAGCGTGTTTGAGTCTGACTTCTCCGCCGGGTTTAAGACGGAAAAATTTTTTCGGAGCGTCCTCCATAAAATCGTCGCGTTCGATAAAAATTTCGCGGGTAAACGGAATAAAACGACTGCCGCCTTTCGTCGGGTGATTTTCTCCGGTAAGCCATTCAACCTTGCCTGCTTCGACATTGGTCAAAACAACTTTCAAGGGATTTAAAACAGCCATAACACGATCGGCATTTTCATTCAAATCTTCCCTTACGCAATGTTCAAGCATCGCAATATCGACAAGACTGTTGCTCTTTGCAACGCCTATTCTTTCGCAAAAATCCCGAATTGCCGCCGGAGTAAATCCGCGCCTTCTCATTCCGGAAAGGGTCGGCATGCGGGGATCGTCCCAGCCTCTCACATGATTTTCCTCGACAAGCTGACGAAGTTTTCTCTTGCTTGTGATCGTATTGGTCAAGTCAAGTCGGGCAAATTCAATCTGACGCGGACGCGAATTTCTGTCAAAGTCCAGAGAATCCAAAAGCCAATCGTAAAAAGGTCTGTGATCTTCAAATTCCAAAGTGCAGACCGAATGAGTGATTTTTTCAATCGCATCGGAAAGAGGATGTGCAAAATCATACATCGGATAAATAAGCCAATCGTTGCCGGTTCTGTGATGATGCGTCCGTGTGATTCGATAAATAACCGGGTCGCGCATATTTATATTGGGGGAGGTCATATCAATTTTTGCGCGCAGGACTTTTGAGCCGTCCTCAAATTCGCCGGCTTTCATTCTTTCAAACAAATTCAAATTTTCTTCAACCGGACGATTGCGGAAAGGACTTTCTTTCCCGGGTTCCGTCAAAGTTCCGCGCATTGCACGGATTTCTTCCGCGCTCGAATCGTCAACGTAAGCAAGCCCGCGCTTTATAAGTTCAACGGCATAATCATAGAGTTTCCCGAAATAATCGGACGCATAAAATTTTCTGTCCGCCCAATCAAAGCCGAGCCATTTAATATCTTCCTGAATCGAATCGACATATTCGACATCTTCTTTTGTCGGGTTTGTATCGTCAAATCTCAAATTGCAAATGCCGTTATTGTGAGCGGCAAGACCAAAATTCAGGCACACGGATTTTGCATGGCCGATATGCAAATATCCGTTCGGTTCCGGCGGGAAACGTGTATGAATACCGTCGGTATATTTTCCTTCACTCAAATCTTTTTCAATTTCCTGCTGCACAAAATTTGTCATTTCAGCCATTAAATACACTCCTTTTCAGCCGGTCATTCGGTCGGTGTTACTTTCCACCCGGTTCACTCTGTTCAAAAATCTTCCGAAACTTCAAAAGCATTTTCAATTTGACGAATTTCTTCAATCTTGTTTCCCGTCAAATAAACTTCAACAACATCAAAACGGCAGGCGCGTTCGGAAAAATTTTCATTCTGCAAAAACACACCCGCCGCCTCGATAATTTTTTTTCGTTTGCGAAAATCAACCGCTTCAGCCGGAAGTCCGTGTCGAATGTTTGATCTCGCCTTAACTTCCGCAAAAATCAAAGTTTCTCCGTCATCGACAATCAGATCAATTTCCGCCGAACGAATACGAAAATTTCTTTCGATAATCTTAAAACCCTTGTCTTCAAAAAATTTTGTCGCCGCATCTTCACCGATTTTGCCGACAAATTTATTTCTTTCCGGCATCAGAGTTCTTTCACCGCCTCCGAAATTTCCCGGCGATCTTCATGTCTGTTTGAGGGTTTCGCCTCTTCCGCCGGATAGCCGATCGGGAAAATTGCAATCAAATCATAATCTTTCATTTCCGGGAAAAGTTCCCGCAATTTCGGCGCGTCAAACCAACCGACCCAAGTCGTTCCCAATCCTTCGGCCTGTACCGCAAGCCAAATGTGCGTCGCAACTATTGCGCCGTCGATATGCCCGAAATTCATATTGTCAAACGGGCGGGTAAATGCAGCACTTTTATCGACACCGACAACCAGCGCAAATTCTGCGCCGAAAGTAAAATCGGTGGTTTGCTTGATTTTGGCGAAAGCGTCGGCGGATTTTATCGCCCAAATTTTATAGGGCTGAACATTTTTCGCGGTGGGAGCCGCAATCGCCGCCTGCAAAATTCTTTCAATTTTTTCCGGTTCAATATCCTTGTCGGTAAGTTTCCGGCACGAATAACGCGCCTTTGCCAATTCCAAAAAATCCATAAAATTTTCCTCCTTATTTTATGTATTCGCCGCGAATATCTTCCGTCGGCGGAGCTATGGGATAATTGCCGCTGAAACAGGCATTACAAATGTTTAAACCGCCGGACAATTCCGGGAGATTTTCAATCGGCAAATATGCAAGCGAATCCGCGCCGATAATTTTGCAAATTTCGTCAACGGATCGCCCGTGTGCAATCAGCTGATCTTCGTTCGGAATGTCAATGCCGAAATAACAGGGGTGATAAAACGGCGGACTTGATACGCGCATGTGAACTTCTTTTGCGCCTGCATTTTTCAGCATCGTCACAAACTGATCGCTTGTCGTACCGCGCACAATCGAATCGTCTATCACTATAATTCTCTTGCCTTCGACAACTTCGCGCAGAACATTTAATTTGACCTTGACGCTTTGAACGCGGCTTGACTGTTGCGGCTTTATGAAAGTCCTGCCGACGTAAGTATTTTTCGTGAAGGCAATTCCGTAAGGTATCCCGGATTCCCGCGAATAACCGATTGCCGCCATATTCCCCGATTCCGGAACACCGACGACCAAATCCGCCTCAACCGGCTTGACCTTTGCCAAAAGTTTGCCGGCAATAATTCGGGAACGTGTAACGCTCATTCCGTCAAAAACCGTGTCCGGTCTGCAAAAATAAATGTACTCGAAAACACAGCGGGAAGTTTTTTCCGGCGGCAGGGCAAGATCCAAATTTGATTCGATACTGCCGTCCGCATTTATCGTTACGACTTCACCGGGCAAAACATCCCGGACAAATTTTGCGTTAATCGTTTCAAGCGCGCAATTTTCGGAAGTGATTATGTAAGAATTTCCGGTCTTGCCGATGACAAGCGGACGAAATCCCCAAGGATCGCGCGCTCCGATAAGTTTGCGGGGACTTGCGATAACAAGTGAATACGACCCTTTGACTTTTTTCAAAGCGCGGACGGTCGCCTCTTGAACCGAAGAAGATTTTACACGTTCGCGGGCAATATGATAGGCAATGGTTTCGGTATCAATGGTGGTCTGAAAAATCGCGCCGTTCATCGCAAGATCGCGGCGAAGTTCCGGAGTATTTACCAAATTTCCGTTGTGAGCAAGCATCAAAGTACCTTTTATATAAGCCAGAACAAGCGGTTGAGAATTTTCATGCGTTGAACCGCCGGCAGTCGAATAGCGAACGTGACCGACTCCCAAATTTCCCTTCAGCGCAGTCAAATCTTTTTCGTGAAAAACTTCGTTGACGCGCCCCAGTCCTTTATGACAATCGACCTTGCCTTTGCCGTTAAAAGTGTTTGTTACGGCAATTCCCGCACTTTCCTGACCGCGATGTTGCAGAGCATAAAGACCGTAATAAATCGTGGAGGCAACATTTCCGCCGTCCAAATCATACATTCCGAATACTCCGCAGGACTCACCGACAGATTTTTCCGCTGTTCCGAAATCCATACAAAAATTTCCTCCTCTTGTCCGACTATCTTTTCGGCGGGGCAATTATATTGCAAATGACCGGGCTTTGTCAAAAACTTACAACAATTTTCGAGCCGGTTTTGTTTCCCGACTATTTCATTAAAATTTCACTTCCCGGAATTATACTTTGCCGGCTGAATTTTAAAAACTCAAAGGGGTTTCTATGGACGATTACACTTGGAGAAAAAAACTTGAATCACGGCGACGGAGAAGGCGTTTTGAACGTTTTTTTGTCGTGTTTTTGTTTGCACTGTCACTCGGTTGTTTTCTCGCCTATTTTGCGGTCTATACAAAAACTCCGGTTTACGCCATGAATGAGGCTTTTGAGGCTCTGCAAAAAAATGATGTCGAAACTTTTCGGAAACGCGCAGATTTTGAAGCAATCGCGCCCGGCGTTTATGATGATCTGACCGGCGATATGTTTAAAAACGATCCGCGAATTTCGGACAGGGAAAGAACTCTTTTTGAAAATTTCTACGTTTTGATTCGCCCGCAAATTTGCAAGGGCGCGGTCAAAGTCATAAACGACAAACTTGATACCGGAATGTGGACTTTGCCGGAAGGAATGTTAAAGGGGCGGCAACTCGGAATAGATTTTGACTTGCTTTTGGAAAGAAGTTTAATCAGGCATACAACCATTGTCGGGGTTGACAATGTTGCACACAAAGGACAGACCGCCACAGCCGACGTAAAGGTTGTGGAAGATTATTCGCAGGTGCCGTTCACTTTAAAGGTGACTTTGGAAAATTCCGGCGGCAGAGGTATTCAAATAGGCGGAAGCGAATTTCAATATTTCGGCAAACTTTGGAAATTTGACGGGTTGAGTTTCAGCTTTTCCAAAAATAACTGGAAAGTCGTCGGGATACAAAATTATAAGGAATATCTTGATGCCGTTCGTCCGATTTTGGCGCAGGATCTCGCCGAATATATCGACGCGACAGCCGAAATTGTTTCCCGTTACAATTCGGTTTTCCGCAGCGAACAAAATACTTTTATCGTAATGCAAAGGACTTCGACCGGAATAATGAACAACGAC
>CAJOPK010000150.1 GCA_905236255.1 uncultured Selenomonadaceae bacterium
AATACAAAATTTAAATCGATAGGCTTTCCGATTGCAAATTATATTTGCATGGCATTTTTAATCGGAATTGCGGCATTGATGTTGACGATTGACGGAATGGAACTTGCAATTTTAATGATTCCGATCTGGTTGATTGTATTGAAAATCGGATACAAATACAGTCACGGTTAAAATTTCCGAAAATCTGCAAACAAAAAAAGTCTCTCAAAATTTTGAGAGGCTTTTTTATTTCTTATTCGACTGCGGAAACGGGAACTTTTACGACGACTTTCAAGACTTCTTCGGGATTGTCCTCATCGACGGATCCGCAAGGTCTGTGAACGTCAAGAGGGAAAAGCACGGCGTAATTTTTTTCGCCGAATACAACCGTGCTGTCCGGCAAAATTTCCTCAAAAAAGACCACATCATTTTCGGAATTGTAAGACTCCGAAACTTTTAAATCCGGACTTAACGGACACCAGCCCAAAATTTCCTCGCCTTTAAAAATGTATTGAACATCTATAAATTTTTCGTGCGCTTCCGGGCGGCAAGTTTCGACGGATTTCGTTTTGTACCGCTGAACCCTGGCCACACAATTTTTGCAATTTTCTACCGGATAAGAACCGTCTTTAAAAGTTTCAAAATTAGTTTCGCGCAGATACTTCAAAACTTCAAAAATTATCGGGTGAAATTCGCTCTCTTCACCATCAATGTTGTCAATATTTCCGATGAACATGATTTTCCACTCACCTCAAAACTGTTTCGACTTCTTCGGGACTTTCGGGTTAAATTCTAAAGAAAATGCGTTTATCCTGCAAATTTTCAAAATTCAATTCCGACTTGCGCTTTAATTCCTTTTTGAAACGGGTGTTTTACAAGTTTCATTTCGGTAACGAGATCCGCCCGGTCAATCAATTCCGGCAAGGCATCGCGCCCGGTGAAAATCAAATGAAGTTCCGGCGGGCGAATTTTTAAAAGTTCGAGCAGTTCGTCTTTGGTTATCAGGTCGAATTTTACGGCGTAATTTATTTCGTCCAAAATTATCATGTCAAAATTCCCGGACAAAATTTCTTTCCGGACAAGATTCAAAGTTTCCCGCGCCGCTTTTTTGTGTTCCGTCGGATCTCCCTTGCTTGTAAACCCCAATCCGCCCTGCTTTATTTCAATCGGCAAGCCGGATTTTTTCAAAATTTCGAGTGCGTCAAGTTCTCCGCAATGTCTTCCGCCCTTTATGAATTGAAAAATCAAAACTCTCAAGCCGGCACCGACGGCCCGGATTGCAAGTCCCAAAGCCGCCGTAGTTTTCCCTTTGCCGTCGCCGGTATGAATGATTACAAGTCCCCGCATTTTTTACTCCTCAACGTCCTCTCTTTGAAAACTTTTTCCCGGCGGAATTTTTTTGACCGAAATTTTTCCGATCGGAAATTTTTTGAGCGTCGGTCGTTTTCTTTGAATTAATTTTAAAATTTCGGGGAGATTTTTTTGTTTCCCGGCGGACGGAAATTTGTTTTTTTATCCCTTGTTCTATTCTGCGCAGTTTTTCCGTATCTTTCGGCGTAACCAAAGTTATTGCGGTTCCGGATTCGCCGGCGCGTCCGGTTCTGCCGATTCGGTGAATGTAACTTTCGGTATCGCGCGGAATGTCGTAACTTATCACATGAGTTACTCCGGCAATATCGAGTCCGCGGGCGGCAATGTCCGTTGCAACCAAAATCTGAAGTTTTGCCTCACGAAATTTTTTCAGGACGAAATTTCTTTGCTGTTGTGTAAGGTCACCGTGCAGTTCATCGACTTCAAAATTTTTCTTTGCCAATTCAAGCGCGATTCGGGAAGTTTCTTCCTTTTTGGCGCAAAAGATTATTGCAAGATAAGGATTTTCCGTTTCCAAAATTTCGACGAGTTTTGAAAATTTTTTGTCCGGCAAAGTTCTTATGACAACTTGATTTATATTGTCGAGCGTCAATTTTTTTGGTTCGATAAAAATTACTTCCGGCTTTTTCATAAAATCGGCGGCAAGTTGTCCGATTCGCGTCGGCATTGTTGCGGAACAGAGGACGAGTTGCCTGTCGGATGCTGTTTCACGAATAAGTGATTCGACATCTTCAATAAACCCGAGTTTCAAAAGTTCATCGGCCTCATCGATTATGATTTTGTTGACGTTTGAAAGTTTTACCGTGCCGCGCCGAAAATGGTCAAGCAACCTGCCGGGCGTGCCGATTAAAATTTGCGGCATTTTGCGGAGTTTTTCTTTCTGGCGTTCAATATCCTGCCCGCCGCACACGGTCAGCATGTCAATTCCGGTAACCTTGCAAATTTTTGCCGCCACCGAAGAAATTTGCATCGCCAATTCTCTTGTGGGAGCGATTATTAAAGATTGAGTAACCGGAACTTTTTTCAATCGTTCGATTGTCGGCAGGAGAAAAGCCAAAGTTTTGCCGGTGCCGGTTTTGGCCCGAACGATCAGATCTTTTCCGGTTCTTGCGAGCGGAATTGTCTTTTCCTGCACCGATGTTGCGTCGATTATGCCTTCCGATTTAAGCAATTCGCAAATTTTTTCGTTTATTTTCAGTTCATCAAATTTCAAAACTTATCCCTCCAAAACAATTATGCTTCGGATTTTATCATTCTCCGACAGATTTTTCAATTCTTTCGGTCGGCGCAACACGGGTATTTCATAAATTTTAAGCAAAATTGCGTTGTTTTTTTATTTAAAATACGCCGTAAAACTCCCGATTTCAATCGGGAGATATAAGGCACCTTTTTTTGTTGCAGGTACAAAAAATTTTTG
>CAJOPK010000151.1 GCA_905236255.1 uncultured Selenomonadaceae bacterium
TGTCGGTCAGGTAATGAAACTCAGCAAGGGCAAAGCCAATCCGCAAACCGTCAATCAACTTCTTGCAAAAAAATTGGACGCTTAAAACGGTGCATAAATTTTTGCAAAAAAATCCTCCCCCGAATATTTCGAGGGAGTTTTTTTGTCGACACGTTTCACAATAATCTTAATCGACGGAATCAAAGCCAATCTGCAAAGCGTTCATGTTTTGCTCGATTGTATGAGGCGGTACTCTGTGTGAAACCGCTTTTTTTATCGTTTCAAAGTCAACCAATTTTGTAACTTTAACCAAAACTCCCAAAGCGACAATGTTTGCAAAGAGAGATTTGCCGACCTTTTCAACCGCCAACTTTGTAATGGGAACGCGAATAATATTTTTGAAGTCCGGAGAGTTCGGAACAAGATCGTCGTCCAAAATCAAAACGCCTTCCGGGTTTAAATCCGCAAAATATTTGTCCGCCGCCTTTTGAGTCATTGCCAAAACAAAATCCGGATTTTTTACGTGCGGATGAAAAATTTGTTCGTCGTCAATAATAACTTCGGATTTTGATGCACCGCCGCGAGCTTCCGGTCCGTAAGATTGAGATTGAACCGCCTGTTTTCCTTCGGAAACCGCCGCCTCCGCCAAAATTATTGCCGCCGTTATTACGCCCTGACCGCCGGAGCCGGAAAGTCTGAGTTGTTTTCTCATTTCGCCGCACCTCCCGCAATTTCGATAACGTGAGAATAAGCCGTGTCATAATCTTCCGCTTCCGATTTATAGAGAAGTCCGATCGGGAATTTTTCTTCAAGTTTCTTTTCGTCCGGAAGTTTGTCCCAAGCATTTTTCATTACGGCATTGTCCCTCATCCAAGCCATCATCTTTGCCGGTTCGCCGATTTTGTTTCTGCGTCCGTAAGCCGTCGGACATTGAACAAGAGCTTCTATAAACGAAAAACCTTTATTGTCCATTCCGTCCTCAATCATCTTTGTCAAATGTTGAACGTGAAAAGCGGTAGACCTTGCAACATAAGTCGCGCCGGCAGCTTCGGCAAGTTTGCAGGCATCGAAAGGTCTGTCAACCGATCCGTAAGGCGCGGTGGTGGCTTTTTTGCCGAGAGGAGTTGTGGGTGATGCCTGCCCGCCTGTCATTCCGTAAATATTGTTGTTAAAGAGGACAACGGTCAAATCAATATTTCTGCGGCAGCCGTGAATAAAATGGTTGCCGCCGATTGCAGTGCAGTCGCCGTCGCCGGTAATTACCACAACATTTAATTCCGGATTTGCAAGTTTGATTCCGGTTGCAAAGGGAATTGCGCGCCCGTGAGCCGTGTGCAAAGTATCAAAATCCATATATCCGGAAGCTCTGGAAGAACAGCCGATACCGGAAACTATAACCGTATTGTCCTGAGTCCACCCGGATTTTTTTTCTATTGCCTGAACAATGGCTTTCATTCCGATTCCGTTTCCGCAACCCGGACACCAAAGATGCGGCAGACGATTCTGCCTGAAAAATTTTTCGTAACTTCTCTCAATCATCAACCGTTCACCTCTTTTACAATTTCTTCAATCGCCGATTCTATTTCTTCCGGCTCAAAAATCTGCATATTGTATTTTGCGCAAAGATTGACTTTGCATTGACCTTCGACCGCCCGCCGTACTTCGTGAACGATCTGCCCGTAATTCAATTCGGCAACGACAATGCCTTTCAATTTTCCGGCAAGATCATGAAGAATTTTATCGGCAAAGGGGAAAATCGTCACAAGCCGAATCAAGCCGACTTTTATACCTTTTGCCCGTGCATTTTTGACCGATTCGTAAGCCGTTCTTGCCGTGCCGCCGAAAGATACGACCGCAAATTCCGCGTCGTCCATAAAATCTTGTTTAACGTCGATAATTTCATCGGCAGCACGGGAAATTTTTTCATGCATGCGATTTATAAAATCTTCGGTGACTTTCGGACTTCCGACGGGAAAACCGGTTTCGTCGTGAATAAGTCCCGTAACGTGAATATGATAACCTTCGCCGAAATTTGCGACGTTGGGAACAAGATCATCGTCCGGCGCGTAAGGTTCGTAACCTTCCGCACGAGTTTTTTTCGGAGTGCGGCGCGGATAAATTTCGATCTCTTCCGGCAATTCCACATTTTCGCGCAGATGCCCGACAATTTCATCGGTCAACAAAATTACCGGCGTTCTGAATCTTTCGGCATAATTTACCGAACGCACCGCAACATCATACGCTTCGCGAACACTCCACGGACTTAAAACAATGACCGAATGATCTCCGTGAGTTCCCCAGCGTGCCTGCATAACGTCGCCTTGTGAAGGAGCGGTGGGCTGTCCGGTTGAAGGACCGACGCGCTGAACATTTACGATAACGACCGGAATTTCGGCAGCCGCCGCATAACCGATCAATTCCTGTTTTAAACTTATGCCCGGTCCGGAAGATGCCGTCAAAACTTTTTTCCCGGCAAGAGATGCGCCGAGTACCAAGCCCATGCCGGCAATTTCGTCCTCCGCCTGCATAAAAATTCCGCCGACCGCCGGCAACATTTTTGCCATGCCTTCGGCAATTTCGGTTGACGGCGTAATCGGGTAACCTCCGTAAAATCTTACTCCGGCGGCAAGTGCGCCTTCGGCAATCGCTCCATTTCCCTGCATCAATTTTGCCTTGCTCATTTTGCCGCCTCCTTAACTTTATCCATAAAAATTGCGTAATCCGGACAACGCAATTCACATTGTCCGCATGCAATACAATTTTCGTGATTTGCCACGTAAACCTTTCCGAGTTTATCCAAAGCCAAAACTTGTTTCGGGCAAAATGCAACACATATTCCGCAACCCTTGCACCGTTCAAGTTTGAGAGTGAACTCCGATTTCATTTAAAGCCCTCCAAAAAGTAAAATACTGCCCGATTATACAGTATCCGGAAAAAAAAAGCAATTTGCCGCCGAATGAATACAATATGCACGGGTTCAAATTTCCGGCGGATTGTTCGGATATGTTCCGTTAAAAGTTCTTTGCAGGGAATTTTTAAAATCGGCAGAAAGATATTACCAAAAATATTTTAACCGAAGGTGTGATATATTTGTTAAAAGTTTACAATACAATGACCCGGACAAAAGAAGAATTTAAGCCGGTCAAAGAAGGGGAAGTTTCCATTTATTGCTGCGGCGTAACTCCTTACAACCCGCCGCATATCGGGAACGCCAGACCTTTTGTCACTTGGGACGTTATCCGCAGATATTTTGCAAAGCGCGGTTACAAAGTCAAATATATTCAAAATTTTACCGACGTTGACGACAAAATTATTGCCGCCGCCAATCGCGAATTTTCAACTTGGAAAGAAATTTCGGAACGCAACATTAAATCTTATTTCTATTCGATGGACGCGTTGAATGTAAGACACGCCGATTTTTATCCGAAAGTTTCCGAAACGATGCCGGAAATTATAAGCATGATTCAAAAGCTTGTCGATAAAGGTTTTGCGTACAAATTGGATAACGGCGACGTTTATTTTTCCGTCGAAAAAGATAACGAATACGGAAAACTCAGCGGACGAAAACTTGACGATATGCAAGCCGGCGCGAGAATTGAAGTTGACGACAGAAAAAATCACCCGATGGATTTTGCACTTTGGAAAGCCGCCAAGTCCGGCGAGCCCTCTTGGGAAAGTCCGTGGGGAGCCGGTCGTCCCGGTTGGCATATAGAATGTTCCGCAATGTCACTGAAATTTTTGGGAGAAAAATTTGATTTTCACGGCGGCGGATCCGATCTGATTTTCCCGCACCACGAAAACGAAATCGCTCAATCCCAATGTTCAATCGGCGACAGTCACTCTTTTGCACAGTATTGGCTGCATAACGGATTTATCACAATCGACAACGAAAAAATGAGCAAGTCCGCCGGAAATTTCTTTACCGTCGAAGATATTTTGAAAAAATATCCGGGTGAAGTGATAAGATTTTTCCTGCTCCAAACCCATTACCGCAGTCCGTTGAATTTTTCGGAAGATGCGATAAAAGAGGCTCAAACTTCCCTGCAACGCCTGAAAAATTCCCACGATGCAATAAATTCCGTCGTTTCAAAAATTGCCTCCGACAAAATCGAATTTTCTTCCGGCGAAAATTCTTCCGAAAACATTTTCGCGAAATCCGAAGAAATTTTAAAAAGTTTTTATGTTGCGATGGACGACGATTTCAACACGGCTCTTGCGATCGGCAAAATGTTTGATCTTGCACGCGAAATAAATATTTATTGCAACGATTTTATGGGCGGCAAAATTTCGATTACGACGGACGATTCTCAAAAAATTGTTCGCGTCAAAGAGATTTTTGCGGAAATGTCGGAGATTATCGGAATTTTTGAGCGGGAAGAAAAATCCGCCGCCGGAAATTCCGGACTTGTCGAAAAATTGATGAACGTAATAATTTCGATTCGTGCCGATGCCCGTGCCGCAAAAAATTGGACGGTTGCCGACAAAATTCGCGACGAACTCAAAAAAGCCGGCGTAACTTTGGAAGATACTCCGCAGGGCGTAAAATGGTCGATAAAATGACGGACTTTGAAATTTCGCCGGACGAAATAAGACAACTTTCTCCTCTCGTAAAAGCCCATATCGGCGACGCTTATTTTCATTTGTATGTGAGGACGCGGCTTTTGGGTGTAACGAAAAATGTCCGGAAACTTCATGACTTGAGTGCAAAGATTGTTTCGGCACAATTTCAGGCGGCGGCTTACAAAAAAATTGAACCGGATTTGACCGATGAGGAGAAAAATATTTTTCGGCGCGGCAGAAATTCCGAAAGTCACGCTCCGCGAAAATCTTCCGTTGCCGAATATCACGCAAGCACCGGCTTTGAAAATTTGCTGGGCGAACTGTTTTTGAAAAAAGATTTTGCAAGGTTGAATGAAATTTGCGAAAAGGCTTTTAAATCCGTCGAAAATGAATTTGCCCGGTAATCGAAATGTCAAGATTTGTAACGCGATACAAAATTCCAAATTTATTTGAAATTGAACCGTAATGCCCGTTGTCGGGAAAATCAAAAATCCGTTCCATTGCGGAGCGGATTTTTTTACACGGAACTACACAAAATTATTTTTGCAGATAAAAATATCTTGTTAAAATCCGAAAAAATGGTAATATTCAATAAAACTTGTGAAGTGAAATTTTTAATTTTCGGAAGGGTGATACCATGCGTTTTTTGAAAAAGCGGCTCGGTTTTCTCGCCGGAATATTGTTTGCCGGGCTTGCCGTTACCGGTTGCGGCGAAACAAATTCCGACAGGATCGTATACTTAAATTTCGACAATACCGATGCTTTCGGCGGAAAACTCATTCGCGAAGAAATTGCACGCGGCGCACAAAGCAAAGGGTTGAATTTGGAATTTTTTGACGCGAAAGCCGACAGAAATACCCAAATAGATCAGATGAAAGATGCGATAGCCGGCGGCGCGGAATCGATAGTTCTGCTTGCCATTGACGGCGACGGTATCATTCCCTTTGTGGATCAGGCGGCGGAAGCCGGTATTCCGGTTGTCACCGTCAACCGCGATGCAAACGGCGGCGAAAGAATCAGAGTTTTTTCCGACGAATACGAAGCCGGAAAACTTCAGGCAGAGTACATGGTCAAACACCTGCCGCCCGATTCAAACGTCGTTTACCTTGAAGGTACGGCAAATTTGGGAAGTTCTCAACAACGCTGGGAAGGTTTTAAAAAAGAGTGCTTGGAAAAGCGTTCCGATATTCATTTGCTCGATATGCAGGACGGCAGATACAGCAAGGTCGAAGCCATGAAAATTATGTCGCTGTGGCTCTCCATTTATCCGAAAATCGACGCGGTAATTTGCGGCAACGATCAAATGGCTTTCGGTGCAATAACGGCTTTGAAACGGGCAAACAGACTTCAGGGGTGTCTTGTTTCCGGAGTCGATGCCGTTGACGAAGCTCTTGCCGCAATAGCTGCCGGCGAAATGGCTCAAACAGTCAAACAGGACGGCATAAAACAGGCGGCGGGAGTCGTTGACGTTCTTGCAGCTATTCATTCCGGAAATTCAAAGCCGGCGGATATTGAAGTCCCGTTCACTTCAATAACAAAAGAAAATTTGGCTCAGTTTAAAAAGTAAGGAAGGGGATTGAAGATGCTTAAAAATTTGTCCGTAAGATTTAAGGTTTTGTTCCTCTCCTTTGTAATGATTGCAATTATTTGCGTCGTTGCCGGCGTGGGAATTTATTTCAATCGTCAGGCAAAAGATTCTCTGGACGGAATGTATAATTCAAATTTGATGGCGACACAATTTTTGAACGATGCCAACGGTCATTTCAGAAATATTGACGTTGACATTGTTTATATTTTAATCGGCGGCGATGTTCTGGATCGCGAAATGCTCAAGGACGATATTATTTCGCAGCTGGAAAGTATTCGCGGCGATGCCGATAAATTGAAGGAAATAATGCCCGGCGAAAAGTCGCAGGAAATTCTTGCAACTCTTTACGGTCATTTGGATGCGGCGGATTCTGCCGTAAAATCCACAAAAGGTATAGGAAATACCCTTGAGGACAAAATCAGACTTTACAAAAATTTGATGGTTGTTCGTCAGGTTGCGGACGATCTCGATTCGATTACTCCGGACAATGTTTATCAGGGCAAATTGCTTTTTGAACAAAACAATTCCGCTTACGATCTGTCCATAAAAATTTTTGCGGCAATTATAATTTTGGGATTGCTTTTCGGTATTTTTGCGGCGATTATGATTTCCCGCGATGTTGCCAATCCTCTCGAACAGGCGATTGACGAACTTAACGCGATAGCCGAAGGCGATTTGACACGCGAAATTCCCAAAGAACTCATAAACAGATCGGACGAAGTGGGAACGGTTGTCGGCGCGCTTGCCGAAATGCAGAAGGGCTTGAAAGATATTCTGTCCAATGTTCGCCGGGAAGCTCAAAACAGTTTTGAAATGTCGCAAGCGGTTCAGGAGCTTGTGCAAAAACTTAACGATCACAGTCAGGATATGTCCGCCGTAACTCAAGAAATGGCTGCGGGTACCGAAGAAACCGCCGCAATTACTTCGGATTTGCAGTCAATGAGCGATCATGTCAACACGGAAATTTGGAACACGGCGGAAGAGTCCCGAAAGAGTGAAGAATATGCAACCGAAATCGACGAACGCGCAACTCAACTTCAGGAAAATACGCGTCAATCCATTAAGGTTTCCGAACAGCTTTACGGTCAGACAAAATCTTCACTTGAAAAGGCAATCGAATCGGCGCAGGTTGTCGGCGACATTGAAAAATTCACCGGCGAAATTGTAAACATTGCCGCGCAGACGAATTTGCTTGCACTCAATGCGGCGATTGAGGCGGCGCGTGCCGGCGAACACGGGCGCGGTTTTGCGGTCGTTGCCGATGAAGTCAGGAAACTTGCCGAACAAACTGCGGGTTCTGCGGACAGCATAAAGACTTTGACCGGACAGGTTACTTCTTCCGTCAACGAACTTTCAAAGGGCGCATTTGACATTTTGAAATTTATCGACGAAACGGTCAACAAAGATTACAAAGGCATGGGCGAAACGGCGGAACAGTACAAACGCGATGCCGAATACGTCAAGGAATGGGCGCAACAGAGCAGCCGTCGCGCCGAAAATTTGACCGAGTCCGTTCAGACGATGACAAAGTCGATGGAAAATATTGCAAAATCCACGCAAGAAAGCGCGGTCGGAAATACAAACATTGCCGATAAAGTTGCGCTTGTTGCCGACAACGCACAGGAGATTTTGAGAAAGATGGACGAATCGGAGGACAACGCCAAAAAACTTATGGCACAGGTTGAACGGTTCAAAATTTACGATTTGTAAAATAAATTTGTTTCGGAAACGATTTCAATCGGATTGTGTCAAGGAATCTTCCGATTCTCAAA
>CAJOPK010000152.1 GCA_905236255.1 uncultured Selenomonadaceae bacterium
GAGAAAAATTTCAACATTGAAAAGATTTTGCTGACGCACGGGCATTTTGATCACATCGGCGCGGTCAATGAAATTCAACGGGCTTTAAATATTCCTGCGTTTATTCACGAGAACGGCAAAAAATACGTTGAAAATCCGGATTGGAATTTGTCCGGGAATTTCGGGCTTGACATAAAACTTGATGATGTGAATTTTCTTCCGGACGGCGCGGAAATTGTTTCGGAAAAAAATCCGGAGTGGAAATTAAAATTGATTCACACGCCCGGACACACGGAGGACGGCGCTGTTTATTATTCGGAAAATGAAGGCGTTGCGTTTGTCGGCGACACGATTTTCAAGGGAAGCGTGGGACGGACGGATTTTCCGGGCGGTGACGAGGATATTTTGAAAAAAAGTATCCGGGAAAAGATTTTCACACTTCCGGACGAAACATTTTTGTTGAGCGGTCATTCCGAGCCGACGACGGTTGAATTTGAGAAAAAATACAATATGTTTATGTGAAAGGAAAAAAATGAAAACTGATTACCATATGCACTTTGAATACGGAGATTATGATTTAAATTGGGTTGAGGGTTTTTTTGATGCGGCGAAAAGTCACGGACTTGACGAGATCGGAATAAGCGAACATTCCCATACTTTTCCGGAATTTGAAAGTCTTTATTGCGACGATTTGATTTTGGACGATTCACCCGTCGGTCAATTCCAAAAAGTTTGGCTGAAAACGAATAAATTTAAGCACACGCTCAAAGATTATTTTGATTTTATGACTGAACTCAAAAAAAATCATCGCGTCAAAACCGGCATTGAAGTTTGCAATTTTCAAAATCAGGCGGCGGTAAAAAAGATTTTGGATGCATACGAATTTGATTACATAATCGGATCGGTTCATTTTCTTTGGGGCTGGGGCTATGATTCGGAGAAAATAAAAGATGAATGGGAGCGTCACGATCTGCGCGAAATTTACGAATGTTATGCGGGGGAAGTCGAAAAACTTGCGGATTCCGGGCTGTATGATATTTTGGGTCACCCGTTCAATATTCGACTGTTCAATTATTTCCCGGACTTTGATGCCACTCCTTATTTGGAGCGGGTTGCGGTTGCACTCAAAAAGGCAAATATGGTTATCGACGTAAACACCGGCACAAAATACCGTTATCCGGTAAAAGAAATTTCGCCGTACCCGGACTTTATGAAAATTGCGGCGGCTTACAAAATTCCGATAACGATAAATTCGGATGCGCATCGTCCGGAAGATTGCGGAAAATTTCATGAAGAGGCGGAAGAATACGCCAAAAGTTTCGGATATAAAGAAGTTGTCGTCTTTGACAAGCGCAGGATTGTCGGTTAGTTGTCCGTTTTTGGGACGACGGTCGGAGGGCGGGTGCTGCGCCCTTTGTTGTGGCGAGTCTGACGAAAGAGGACGAACCGGAGCATAAAGAAAAATAATAAATTCGTTAATGAGTTTTAATATTTTTATCGTTTTTCACAGCATTCTCAATTCATAATCTGCATACCCGCCGCACGATTGGCAAGCATTGCCGCCGGGAGCTGTATATATTTTCCCGCCCGGATAAGTGCACGCGTGGCAGGTATTGCCGTCAAAACTTCAGACCGGCAGATAACTTTTCCGGAAGAATTTTTTTCGAGTTTTTGAGAAATTATCGCGCCAAATTCGTCGGCAAAAAGATCCCTTATCGAATCCCTTTGCACGAGAGGAAACATTGTTTCGACTCGCATCGCCGTTTCAGCCGCCGATTTTGTGTGCAAAGTAGCCAAGACCAAAATGCCTGCGGCCGATGCCTCCATGGCGGCGAGCATTGTTTCCGAATCGCGAATTTCACCTATCAAAAGCACGTCCGGCATTTCGCGCATCGCCGATCTGACCGCCTTTGAAAAACTCAAAAAGTCGCGCCCGTATTCGCATTGGCTTATAAAAGATTTTTCGGTCGAATACTCAAATTCTATCGGATCTTCCAACGTCAACAAATGGCAAGGGCGAATTTTGCACAGTTCATTAAGAAAGGCGGCAAGCGTCGTGGATTTTCCGGAGCCGGTTCTGCCGGTCACCAAAATCAAACCCTGTTTTGCGTCGAGAAGTTTTTTGAAAACGACGGGAGCACCGATCTCTTCAAGTGAAGGAATTTTTTCCGCAATCAGACGAAATGTTGCCGCCGGAAAATTTCTTTGATGATAACAATTCACGCGGAAACGCCGGTGTAAATTTTTTTCGACGTAAGAAAAATCCGCAGATCTCAAATTCTCAAATTCTTCCGCAGCGCGCGGCGGCAAAATTTTGGTCAAAAATTCTTCGATTTCGCCAGGCATCAATTTTTCTCCGAACTTCAGCAAATCGCCGGCAACCCTGAAAAATATCGGCTGTTCCGCCGTCAAATGTACGTCCGATGCATCGAGCCTGACGGCCTCCGAAAAAATTTCGTTTATGTTCATTTCAAACTCCTTCAAAATTTTTGATTCGATCGCTTGCAATATACCCCAATTTTCCAATGTTCGCAACCAAAAACATCTGTGAAAAAATCATTGACAGTAAAAAACAATATCGTTAAAATCCTCTTTGTCCGGAGTGATTCGGAAGTGTGATTTTGGGCGGAAATACCGAAATTTTTTCAAGTTTGAAAGGATGATAATCTATGAACAAAGGCAACCTCGTTTATGAAGGCAAGGCAAAAATGGTTTATGAAACCGATGAGCCGGATAAATATCTTGTTTATTTCAAAGACGATGCGACCGCCGACAACGGCGTAAAGCGCGGAACGATTGAGGGCAAGGGCGTTGTCAACAACAAAATCAGCGCGTATTTCTTCAAACTCTTGAAAGACAACGGCATTGCCAACCATTTTCTTGAAACCGTCAGTGAGCGCGAAATGCTTTGCAAAAAATTGAAGATGATTCCGCTTGAGATTGTCGTCCGCAATGTTTCCGCCGGAAGTCTTGCAAAGCGTTTGGGATTGGAAGAAGGTCCCGCACTTCCCATGCCGATTATCGAATACTATTACAAGAGCGACAAACTCGGAGATCCGATGTTCAACCGTTATCACATTCTTACTCTTGATATTGCAACAATCGACGAAATGAACGAATTGGAACACCTTGCCTTTTCGATAAATACGATAATGAAAGAAAGATTGAAGGCAAAGAACGTCGATTTGATTGACTTCAAACTTGAATTCGGACGCGACGAAAAAGGTAAGCTGATTCTCGGCGATGAAATTTCCCCGGATAATTGTCGTTTTTGGGATATGACCACCAAAGAAAAAATGGATAAAGATCGTTTCCGCCGGGATATGGGCGGAGTTTCGGAAGCCTATCAGGAAATGCTTGATCGCCTTACCTTGTAAAAAAATTTTTTCCGGATAAATTGTTTGTAAAAAAATTATCCCCTTCGGGGGCTTATTTTTTTTCTTCCGATTCGTATAATTCGACTTGAAAAAAATTTTTTGAGGTCATGTCGTCAACTACCCCGACTTAACGCTACGCGTTTGAAGTCGGAGCTTGTCCATACCAACACCGGTCTTTACCGGACGCGAGGTTCAAA
>CAJOPK010000153.1 GCA_905236255.1 uncultured Selenomonadaceae bacterium
ACTTGATGATTTTTTTTGCAGGTGAATTGCCGCACGGGAAGAAAAGAAACATGTAAATACTTTTGAGAGGAGAATTTTTGATGAAATTGATTGTAACGGTAGTCGGAAAAGATCGCATCGGAATAATTGCGGCGGTCACAAAAATCCTTGCCGACAACAACGTAAACATCTTAAGCATCAACCAAAATATTTTGGACGGATTTTTTAACATGATTCTCTTTGCCGAAGCGGAAGAAAGCAAAATCCGGCTCGTCAACCTTCAGCAAAAACTTAAAGAACAAGGCGAAGAGATCGGCGTAGAAATTAAAACACAACACCGGGATATTTTCGACGCAATGCACAAAATCTAAAAGTCTTTGTCAAGATTGCGACATAAAAATTTCGCGATACGGAAATTCCTGCCTTGCCGAAATTTTTCCGCGATTCACAAGTTCCAATGCCGCCAGAAATGCGGCAATTTTTTCGGCGTGTTTTCCGGTGGGGACGACTTCCGAAAGTTCCGTTTCTCCGGTTTTTACCGATTTTAAAATATCCCGCATTTTGTCGGTGACTTTGAAAGTTTCCGTTTCGACCGAAAAACTTTCCGCCGCCGATTTTTTTTCCGCCAAATCCGAAAAAATCCCGTGCAGGACTTCCGGCGAAATCTTTTGGAGCGGCAGAAAATTTCGCGGCAAATATTCCGCCGTCCGTTTTACAAATTTTTCTTCCTTTTCGATAAGTTCCGCAAAAATTTCTCCCGTCCGCTTGAATTGCCGGTAAATTAAAAGGCGTTGTATCAAGTCCTCCCGCGATTCGATTTTTGCGGATTTATTTTTTTTGACTTCTTCCGGCTCTTCAAAAACTTGCGGCAGAACACTCCGGGATTTTATCCGCAAAAGCGTTGATGCCGGCAATAAAAATTCGCCGGCAACTTCAACGTCGAGCCGGCGGGATTTTTCAATGTAATCCAAATACTGCCGCGTCAATTCCGCCATCGGAATATTTTTTATGTCAAGTCGATTTTCTTTAATCAGATGCAACAGCAGATCCAAAGGCCCGCTGAATGCGTCCAATCTTACTTCATATTCTTCGCTCATAAAATCAGCCCGACGATCATTTGAAAGATTCCGAGAATAAGTCTTTGCAACGGAATAAAAATCGCGCTCAAAATTCCCGGTACCATCACTATAACAATTAAAATCAAAAAGCTGTAACGTTCAAGCACGGCATATTGACGCGCCAATTCGTAAGGCAAAAGCTGTTTCAAAATATGCGAGCCGTCAAGCGGCGGCAACGGCAACATATTGAAAATGGCGAAGTTTATGTTGTAAATCATTATCAGCGAAAAGACCATCCGAACTCCTTCGGTCATCGGGAAATCGAATTTCAACAAAAGCACCATAACCATCAGCGCAAGGAAAGCCGTTATCAAATTTGCTCCGGGTCCGGCGAGTGATACCAAAATATCGTCGCGCTTGGGATTTGAAAAGTTGTAAGGATTTATTTGCACCGGTTTTGCCCAGCCGAAACGCACGAGAAAAAGCATCAGCAATCCGAGCGGGTCAATGTGAGCCATCGGATTTAAAGTAAGTCTGCCGGCAAGGCGCGGAGTAAAATCTCCCAAAGCAACGGCGACCCTTGCGTGTGC
The DNA here is from genome assembly GCA_905236255.1 of uncultured Selenomonadaceae bacterium. Classification (GTDB taxonomy): domain Bacteria; phylum Bacillota; class Negativicutes; order Selenomonadales; family Selenomonadaceae; genus Quinella. The sequence continues at coordinate 1,628 of CAJOPK010000153.1, forward strand.
ATATTCGTGGACGACCATTGCTATTATTATTCCCGGAAGTCCGGCTATCATTCCGGTTATGAAACTGCCGAAATCATCAAACATTTAAAAACTCCTTCTGAAAATGTCAAGGTGGAAAGTGTTTTTTTAAGACCGCCAATCAAGTTGTCTTGACAAAAGCAAAATTGCAACGGCGGATTTTGCATCAAGGATTTTTCCGCTCTCAACCATTTGAACCGCCGCAGTCAAAGGCATTTTCACGACGTTTATAAATTCGTCGTCGTCCGGGTGTTTTTTGCCGGGTGTCAAATCCCTTGCCGCATAAAGATGAATGTATTCGTTTGAAAATCCGACCGTCGTCGCTATCGTCGTCAACTTCCACATTTTGCCGGCGGTATATCCGGTTTCTTCCGAAAGTTCACGCTCCGCACAAACCGTCGGATCTTCTCCGGGTTTGTCAAGTTTGCCGGCGGGAATTTCCAAAGTCACCATTCCGACCGGATAGCGATATTGACGCACC
>CAJOPK010000154.1 GCA_905236255.1 uncultured Selenomonadaceae bacterium
ACCCGAAAGCGACTCACGGCGTTCTGCTCGAACTCTGCCAACGCGACTGATAAGGTGGAAAGTTAAAAGGTGAAAAGGTGGAAAGCACAAATCATCGAAATTACTTCCCACCTTCCCACCTTGCCACCTTTACACCTTAAGACAAAGGAGAGAATTTCATGGCGACAGTTCAAGAAAAAATTGCCCTGATGTACGCCAAGAAGGAAAAAATCCTTCAAGGCGGCGGGCAAAAGAGAATTGACGCACAACATTCAAAAGGCAAATTGACCGCCCGCGAAAGAATAGAAATGTTCTTCGACGAGGGGACTTTTGTCGAATTGGATATGTTCGTCAAACATCGTTGCACAAATTTCGGGCAGGAGAAAAAAGAACTTCCCGGCGAAGGTGTCGTTATCGGTTACGGTACCGTTGACGGCAGACTGGTTTATGCTTTTGCACAGGATTTCACGGTCGAAGGCGGATCTCTGGGCGAAAAACACGCTCACAAAATCTGGAAAGTCATGGACTTGGCGATGAAAATGGGTGCTCCGCTTATCGGCATAAACGATTCCGGCGGCGCACGTATTCAGGAGGCCGTCGATGCTTTGAGCGGTTATGCCGGCATTTTCTACCGCAATACGGCTGCATCCGGCGTAATCCCGCAAATTTCCGTAATCATGGGGCCTTGTGCCGGCGGTGCGGTTTATTCTCCGGCTATAACCGACTTTATTTACATGGTCAAAAATACAAGTCAAATGTTTATCACCGGCCCGGCTGTCATTAAATCGGTTACCGCAGAAGAAGTTACCGCCGAAGAACTCGGCGGTGCCATGACGCACAATTCCCGCTCCGGCGTTGCACATTTTGCGGCGGAAAATGAAGAAGATTGCATAAATCAAATTCGTTATCTCCTCAGCTTTTTGCCGAGCAACAATTTGGAAGACGCTCCGATGGTCGATACCGGCGACGACTGGGATCGTATGGAAGAGAGTTTGAATACGGTTATTCCGGACAATCCGAACGCTCCTTACGACATGAAAGACGTTATCCGGGCGATTGTCGATAACGGCGAATTTTACGAAGTCCATCAATATTTCGCGACGAACATTATAACCTGCTTTGCCCGTTTCGGCGGCAGAAGTGTCGGAATTATCGCGAATCAGCCGGCGGTCATGGCGGGTTGCTTGGACGTTGACGCCTCCGACAAATCGGCAAGGTTCATTCGTTTCTGCGACGCATTCAATCTGCCGCTCGTGAATTTGGTTGACGTTCCCGGATTTTTGCCGGGCGTTGATCAGGAATATAACGGAATCATTCGTCACGGTGCAAAAATGCTTTACGCTTACAGTGAGGCGACCGTTCCGAAAGTTACCGTTATCACCCGCAAGGCTTACGGCGGCTCTTATATCGCCATGTGCTGCCGGGAACTCGGAGCGGATCAGGTCATGGCTTGGCCGAGTGCGGAAATTGCGGTTATGGGTCCTGCCGGCGCGGCAAATATCATTTTCCGCAAAGACCCGGACAAAGAACAAAAAACTGCCGAATACGTTGAAGAATTTGCCACGCCTTACAAAGCGGCGGAGCGCGGTTATGCCGATATGGTTATCGAACCGAGCGAAACCCGTCCTTTGGTAATCACGGCACTCAACGCACTGGCAAGCAAACGCGAATCCGGTCCGGCAAAGAAACACGGAAACATTCCGCTTTAATCCGAAGGAGGAGTTCACTGTGGCAGCAAAGAAAGTGAAACCCGAAGTTATCGCGGCAATTTCTGCGGCAGTCAGTCAGGTGACGGGCGGCAACGGAAAAGTTGTTGCGGTCAAAATAAAGCGCAATCAAAATTGGGCATTCGTTGCAAAGACGAGTCGTCATTAAAAAATCGGAGGGAAATTTAAATGTCTACAAAAAAATTTAACGTTACCGTAAACGGCACGACTTACGAAGTCGAAGTTGAAGAAGTAAAAGCGGCGGCGGGCGCGGGTGAACATTCGATCGATGCTCCGATGCCGGGCAAAATCGTAAAACTCGTTGCGGCTGAAGGCGCCTCCGTCAAAGCCGGCGAAGTTCTCCTCATTCTCGAAGCAATGAAGATGCAAAACGAAATTACCGCAGATGCCGACGGCGTTGTCAAGAAATTCAATGTTGCGGCAGGTCAAAGCGTCAAAGCTCATGAATCTCTCCTGATTCTCGGCTAAAAAATTTTTTGAACGCAAAAAAATTTGAGTCGTCGAAGATTTTTCTCCGGCGGCTCTTTTTGTCGTTATCCGTAATTTTGCAAGCAATTAACCGGCAGCGTCGACGTCAAAATTCAAACTTCGTTTGCCGTCAAAATCGATTCGATTTTTATGTCACTGCGTTTGCTTAAATCTATAAATTCGTTTTTGGTCGTCTGAACAATCGGCATGGAAGTAACACGCGATTCGTCAACGTAAACAATTTTTGCGCGCTGACCGTCACTCAATCCGACCCAGTTGCCGTTCAGGGAATGTGACAATTTTTTCATAAACAAAATTCCGAAACGCGTATCAAGTTTTCCGTTCAAAACATCTTCATACAAAATTTTGATTATATCGAAGGGCGATTTTCTCTTTGCATAGGATCTGTTTGCCGCCATTGCGTCGTAAATATCCAAGATTGCAATAATCTTTCCGAAATCTCCGAGTTGGTCGCCTTTTGTGCGATTCGGATAGCCTGAACCGTCGCAACGCTCATGATGTTGAAGAACTCCCATCAAGACATTCGGCTTGTCTTTCACCGGCGAAACTTTCAGCATATCGTAACCGTAATCGACATGACGCTTTACCTTGTCCAATTCTTCCGGCTCAAGTTTTCCCGTCTTGTTCAAAATTTCTTTCGGAACTTTCATTTTTCCTATTTCGCTGAGCATGCCGGACATCACGAGATCGAGAGTTTCGGCTTGAGGATAATTCACCCAATGTGCCATAAGCCCGCTCAAAATCCCGACGTTTACCGCATGATGAATTACATAGTCGCCGTCGCGGGTCATGTTGTGAATTTGGGTAATTGCGGTTGCGCCGTCGCAAAGTTCGACAATGTTTGAAGGAGTGACGACCGCCTCAAGATCACCCATGTTAAGTTGTCCGCCGTTGCCCATGGTGTAATAAATATTTTGAATAATGTTGTACGTCTTTTTATAAGATTCAATATAAGCGGAATCAAGCAGGTGATCTTGTCCGGCAATTTCGGAAGTGTCGTCCATTTCTTCTTCGTCTATATAAACGGAAAAGACATTCTGACCGAGCAAACTCTGAATTTTGTCGTTGTCAAGTTTGGTATTTTTTTTGAGAATTACTCTGCCGTCCAAGTCCAAAACATCTCTTCCGACTTTCATGCCCGTGCGCAGTGTATCGACGCTGTAAGCCTTTAACAAAAAAACCGCCTCCCTTTTTTTATTTGCCGCCGTAATATTTGCCGAATGTGAAAATTTTCCTGCCGTTACAAAACCCGTTACAAGAAAAAACTTGACCCCAAAAGACGGTCTAATCACCCAAAAGCGCGTCGGCAAATTCTTTTGCATTGAAAGGCCGCAGATCGTCCAACCCTTCACCGACACCGACCCATTTTACCGGAATGTTCAATTCTTCTTTGATTCCGATAATCATGCCGCCCTTTGCCGTGCCGTCCAATTTTGTCAAAACGATTCCGGTAATTTCGGCGGTCTTTGCAAACATTTCCGCTTGTCTTAAGGCATTTTGTCCGGTCGTCGCGTCCAAAACCAACAGAGTTTCATGAGGCGCGCCGGGAATACCCTTGCCGATAATCCGATTTATTTTTTTGAGTTCTTCCATCAAATTCGTTTTCGTCTGCAAACGTCCGGCGGTATCGACAATCAAAACGTCAAAATTATTCGCCGTCGCAAAACGGGCGGCATTTAAAGCGACGGAGGACGGATTTGAACCCTCGTCCCGTTTGACGATTTCCGCACCCGTACGCTTTGCCCAAACGTCAAGCTGATCTATCGCGCCGGCTCTGAAAGTATCCGCCGCCGCAACGACAACTTTTTTGCCCAAAGATTTATAATAAGCACTCAATTTTCCGATCGTCGTGGTCTTGCCGGCACCGTTTACGCCGATCATCAAAATTACAAGCGGCGGATCCACGCTGATATAAAGCCCTTCCTCGTCGGTCAAAATTTTGCGTATGCTTTCCGACAAAAATTTTTTTACGTCGTCGGAAGTTTGAATTTCGGATTTGCGAACTCCCTTGCGAAGTCCGTTCATAAGTTTTTCGGTGGTCGCCGGCCCGACATCGGAAGTTATCAAAGTTTCTTCCAATTCGTCCAAAAGTTCATCGTCAACCTTTCGCGAGCCGTACAAAATCTCATCAAGTTTATCCGTAAATTTTTCACGGGTCTTTGCAAGACCTTCCTTCAATCTGTCAAAAAATCCCATTCATATCATTCCTTTCAATTTTTAAAGCAACCCGAACAAAAGCCCGAAAATCCCGCAGGCAAGCAATATTTTTATTACGCCGACTTTCATTCTTGCCGCCGCAAATGCCCCGATTAAAATTACAAGTCCTTTCAAGTCAAAAGTATCCGAAAAATTTTCCGGAATTTCTTCAACATTCCAGACGGCAAGCAATACGAAACTTATGCAGGCCGCCGCGATCAATGCCATTACCGCCGGGCGCAGACCGTTTAAAATTCCGTGAATCGATCCCAAATTTCCGTATTTGAACATAATTTTTGCCAGCGCCATACACAAAAACAAACTCGGAGTGACAAATCCCATCGTCGCACAAATTGCGCCGGGAAGTCCTGCAATTTTCATTCCGGCAAAAGTCGCGGCGTTTACTCCTATCGGGCCGGGTGTCATTTGCGAAATTGTAAATATGTCGATAAATTCCGGCAGAGTCAACCACCGGTACCCGTCCACCACCGAAGCCTGTATCAAAGGCATTGAAGCATATCCGCCGCCCACGCAGACGACACTTATTTTTGCAAATTCCCAAAACAACAGCAGATAAATCAAAACGTTTCCTCCGAAAAAACTAATTCCATATCGATGCAATTATAAGTGCCGGCAGAAGATTTGCAACCCTGATTTTGTTTCCGAACATCAAATTCAGCCCGACGCAAAAGATTAAAATATCTCCGATAAACGACAGATTTTTTAACGCCGTTTCGGTCATGACCGGCTCCAAAAATCCGGCAAGCAAAGTTATCGTCCCTTGAAAAATTCCGACCGGTATAAACGAAAAAATACTTCCCTTTCCGAGCCCGGCAGTCATCACCAAAATTATTACGGCATCAAGAGAAGCCTTTACGATTAAAATTGTCGGATCATGCAAAAGCCTGTCCTCAATCGCACCGACCACAGCCATTGCCCCGATACAGACCGTCAAAGAGGCGGTAACAAAAGAATCGACGAAAGTTGAATCGCCTTCGTTGCCGGATTTTTTCCGCAGCCAAATTCCGAATTTCTCAAAATGCCCGTCAATGTCAAAAATTTCTCCGATAAGCCCGCCGATTATCAGCGAAACTATCATGAGCATTGTGCCGCCGGTTTCAATTTCGCCGCCGGAAATTTTAAACATTCCGCTCAAAGCACCGCCCGCACCTATAAAAATCACGGCAACCGCGCAGGACATTTGCAGAGTTTGCCTGATTTTTTCCGTCAAAAACCTTCCGCAAAAAAGTCCCGAAATTCCGCCGCCGATTATCGCCAAAACATTTATCAAAGTCCCGCCGCCGGGAAAATTAAAATCCAAAACAATTACACTTCCACTTTTCCGATCAATTCGCCGATATTTTTCAAATTTTGACTTTGCAGATATTTTTCAAGCCCTTCCGCAATTTCTTCCGTGACTTTCGGATTTGAAAAATTTGCCGTGCCGACCGCAACTGCGGAAGCTCCGGCAAGGAAAAACTCAATCGCATCTTCCGCCGTGTAAATCCCGCCCATGCCGATAATCGGAACTTTGATTTTTTGTGCAACCTGCCAAACCATTCTGACGGCAACCGGTTTAACGGCCCTGCCGGAAAGTCCGCCGGTAATATTTCCGAGCGTCGGTCGCCTTGTATTTATATTTATCTCCATTCCCATGAGCGTATTTATGAGAGAAATACAATCCGCGCCGCCCGATTCGACCGCAAGCGCAATTTCCGTTATATCCGTAACATTCGGGCTGAGTTTTACGATAACCGGCTTTTTGGTTGCTTTTTTTGCGGCTGAAGTTACGGCAGAGGCGGCCTTTGTGTCCGTGCCGAAAATTATTCCGCCGTCTTTTACGTTCGGGCAGGAAATATTCAATTCGACAGCCGAAACTCCGTCAACGTCCAAAAATTTCGCAAGTTCCGCATAATCTTCAACGCTTGAGCCGGAAATATTTACGATGACGTTCATTTTGTCTTTTATGCGCGGCAAAATATCGGATAAAAATTTTGCAACGCCGGGATTTTCCAAGCCGATACAGTTCAACATTCCGGAAGGCGTTTCGGTAATTCTTACGCCTTCATTTCCCCTGCGCGGTTTCAAAGTCGTACATTTCACCATGACCGCGCCGAGTTTTTTGAGATCGACAAAATCTTCAAATTCTTCACCGAATCCGAAAGTCCCGGAGGCTGCCAAAATCGGCGTGTTCATTTTTATCCCGCAAATTTCGGTTTTCAAAAGTCCACTCACACAGATCAAACCTTTCAACAATTTACCGATCAATTTTAAGAATTATTTTCTGCCGACATTTCAATTCCCCTGCAAAAATCAAAAATAAAAAGAGCTCTCCCAAAATTTTTTGAGAGAACTCCCATCTGTGAAATTACTCCAAAATATATACCGTGACACCGCGACGACCGAATCTCATCGCCTGTGAATAACTTTCCATGCACAAATCTATTTTATAACCTTTAATCGCGCCGCCCGTATCCGCCGCCAATGCTTCACCGTATCCCGGAATGTAAACACGCGTTCCGAGAGGGATTACACGCGGATCAACCGCAACAATTCCGTAAGTTGCCGGAATACCGATCGCCGTCGTTCCGGTGGGACTTCCGTCCGTCGGCAGATAAGCGGTTGCTTCCATGTCGATTACGTCGGTATAACGAACCATTCCGCGCGAAGTTTCAATCATATTTTCACGCGGGCGCTCCTCGACAATTTCGACGTTGCTTACGGTTTCGGCATTTTCCTCAACCGCGCCGTTTTCCGTGCCTTCGGCAGGTTTTACTTCGCCGGCATTTTCGACAACAACCGTTGCCGGAACTTGAGGAGTATTGCCGGTTTCTTCGATTGCCGCCGGAACTTCCGTATTTTTGATTGCGTCAACCTCACTGATAAAACCGGTATTAAGTGCCGCGAACCCCGTCAACATAAGGCAAAGCGCACATTTTTTCTCATTGATTCCAAACTTCTTCAATATTTTTCGCTTCATCATTCCGCCGCTTAACATGAACCGCGTCATGTCCCGAGCTTGCGACTTTGTGAGTCGTCTCGCCGCCTCGGAGCAGCCTTCCCCCTTTCAAACAAGAAAAGCATTTAACATTTGACTGATCGACCATAATTATAAAAATTATTGGTGAAATTGTCCTGAAAAACAGAAAATTTTTCTTTAAAAACTTTGCGCATTATAGAACCGAAAATTTAAATTGTCAAGAAAAAAGTTCATTTCTGTTTTTTTTTGCAAGATTGCTACAAACAAAATCAATTTCCGGCAGGGGAATTGCAGGATTGGCAGAAAACAAAATTAACGGATAATTGCCGTTCATATAAATAAAAAATTTTTTGGAGAGTGTTTTTTTATGAAAGTCTTGATTATCAACGGGTCACCCCACTCAAAAGGAAATACGGCGACCGCTTTAAACGAAATGATTAAAGTTTTTGACAAAGAGCAAGTCGAAACAAAAATCGTTCACGTCGGAAATAAAGTCGTTCGCGGTTGTATTGCCTGCGGGAAGTGCAGAGAAATCGGTCATTGTGTTTTCAACGACATTGTAAACGAAACCGCTCCGCTCTTTGAAGAGGCGGACGGGTTGGTTATCGGTTCTCCGGTTTATTATTCTTCCGCAAACGGAACTTTGATTTCATTTTTGGACAGACTTTTCTTTTCGGCATCTTTCGACAAGACCATGAAAGTCGGGGCTTGTGTTGTCGTGTCCCGGCGCGGAGGATCTTCCGCAACTTTTGACGAACTCAACAAATATTTTGCAATTTCAAATATGCCGATCGCCTCAAGTCAATATTGGAACATGGTTTACGGACTCAATGCCGGCGATGCCGAAAAAGACGGGGAAGGACTTCAAACTATGCGTACGCTTGCAAAAAATATGACCTTCCTGATGAAGAGTATTGCACTCGGAAAAGAAAAATTCGGGTTGCCGGAAAAAGAGGAGTGGATCGCCACTCACTTCATAAGATGATTAAATGTGTAATGCCGGAAACGGCACAAAAATTTAAATGTGACGGCAGACTTTGCGAAAGCCGCTGTTGCCGGGATTGGAAAATTGTGGTTGACGGCGAAACCGGCGAAAAATACAAAAATTTGCCGGAAGTTTCCGGGCATTTGGACAAAGACGATAACGGACGAACTTTTATAAAACTTGCCGAAAACGGAGATTGTCCCTTTCTCGGCAAGAATTTTTTGTGCAACATTCAAAAGAAATGCGGCGAAGATTTTTTGACGGACGTTTGTCAAAGTTATCCCAGAATAACTTTCAAACTGTCCGAAAATTTTTATGTTCAAGCATTGACTTTGACCTGTCCGGTTGCCGCCGATCTCGTACTTTTTAAAGAGGAGCCGGTTCAATTCGTTGAAGTTTCCGGATTGAACACGCGCCTGACTTTGAAAAAGGTTGCGACCGAAAATTTGACGGCGGAACAAATTTTTGATGAAAACAAGATCGGTATAAAAATCTTGCGGGACAAAAATTTTCCTTTGAGTGAACGCATGATGAATTTGTTCTTGAATTACGCCGGAAAAGATTTCGTCCAAAAAAAATTTAATCCGGGAAAACAAGCCGAAATTATGATCGAACTTTTCGACAAGATTTACGATTCCGGATTTGATTCCGGGAAAAAAGCCGAAATAAAAAATATTTATCTTTACATGCAGCCGAAACTTTACAAAGAACTTCAAAAAAATTTTGCCGGAGCTCTCGAAAATTACGCCGTCAACAATTTTTTTATGAGGAGTTATCCCCATGCCTTCACCGGCAACAAACTTCACAACATAAAAATTTTTGTCACCGAATTTAAAATTTTGGAATTTACCCTGATTATCAAAAGTATTGCAAAATTTCCGGTGACCAAAGAAGATTTTATCGAAACGGTTTACTCGGTGGCGGATAAATTGGATCACAGCCGCCGGGCAATTGACGTTGTTTTAAAATTTGCGGAAAATATTTCTCCGGAAGATTTTTCGCAAATCATTTAAGCCGCAAATAGTCTAAAAATTCACATAAACGGCGTTGACACTTAAAATAAATTGCGTTAATATTCCCTGCAGAAAAATAACTCTCTTATTTAATGAGGAGGAAAAAGTATGAGCGATGCAACAAAAGGCTCGGCGGAACTTGATTTGCAGGAAATAATCAAGAAAGCCGAATCACAGACGAATTTTCCCGACGTACCGTTGGACGAATTTTCCGCGCCCACATACGACGAATGGAAAGAGGCTTGCATTGAACTTTTGAAAGGCGCGCCCTTTGAAAAGAAAATGTATACCAAAACTTACGAAGGAATTACCTTTGAGCCGATGTACTTCCACAACGCGACGGAAGAAATTTTGCCGAAAAAATCTTTTCCGGGCATGGGCGATTATCTGCGCGGAGCAAATGCCAACGGGTACGTCAACAAGCCGTGGGGAATTGCACAGGCTTGCGACGAAACTTTGCCGGAAGAAAACAACGAACTTTTGAAACACGAAATCGACAAAGGCTCCACAATCTACAACATTAAACTTGACTGCGCGACTTTGATGGCAAAGGATGCCCGCGATTGCAAACACCCCGGTAACGGCGGCGTAAGTCTTACGACTTTGGAAGATGTCGAAAAACTTTTGAACGGCTTGAAACTCGACAAATATCCGCTCTATGTTTATTCCGGTGAATCTTCACTGCCGATATTGGCTTTGATCGTTGCGGCTGTCAAAAAGAACGGCGGCGACGTTTCAAAACTTTCCGGTTTTGTCGGCGCAAACCCGATCGGCGTGCTTGCCGAAAAAGGCGGCTTGAATCAAAATCTCGACAAACTTTTTGATGAAGCGGCGGCGGCGGCAAAATGGACGATTAAAAATGCTCCCGCACTTAAAACTCTCATGATTAAGAGTGACGTATTTTCAAACGGCGGCGCAAACGATGTTCAGGAAGTCGCTTATACTTTGGCAACCGCCGTTGCAACTTTGCGCGCTCTCATGGATCGCGGCTTGACGATTGATGAAGCGGCGGGGCAAATTATGTTCGGCTTCTCGATGGGCGAAAATTTCTTCATGCAGATTGCCAAACTCCGCGCGGTACGTCCGATTTGGGCAAATATCGTTAAGGCTTTCGGCGGCAGTGAGGACGCTCAAAAAATCCACGTTCACGGTCGTCCGGCTCTCTTCTTCAAGACCGTTTACGATCCTTATGTAAACCTTCTGCGCAATACCACCGAAGTTTTCAGCGGCGTTGTCGGCGGGCTTGATTCCTTTGAAAATGCTCCGTTTGACGAACCGATTCGCAAAGGCGATGAGTTCAGCCGTCGTATTGCGCGCAATATGCAAATTATTTTGCAGGAAGAATTCGGACTTTTGCAGCCGATTGACCCGGCCGGCGGAAGTTGGGCGGTTGAAACTTTGACAAAACAGATTAAAGAAAAAATCTGGGCAGAGTTCCAAGCAATTGAAGGCAAAGGCGGAATTGTTGCGGCTCTCAAGGAAGGTTATCCGCAAGACGAAATTACAAAAGTTCTCGACGCAAGATTTAAAGCGGCGGAAACCCGCAAAGACCGTATCGTCGGCAACAATATGTATCCGAATATGGTTGAGGAAAGACTTGATCCGCGT
>CAJOPK010000155.1 GCA_905236255.1 uncultured Selenomonadaceae bacterium
CGGCACAAACTCAAACTGTCGCACAAAAATAAATTTTTGAGAGGGAATTAAAATGAACGGTAAAAATTGGCAAATTCAGCGCGCCGAAGCCGGTATTCACGGCGCAATAATCGTAAGCGGCGGACGCGTAATCGATCCGGCAAACAATATCGACAAGGTTGCCGATATTTTGATTATCGACGGAAAAATTGCGGCTGTCGAAGAGAATATAAGTTTTGAGCCGAATTTTTCTTACAATGCCGCCGGAAAAATTGTTACGCCCGGTCTTATCGATATGCATGTACATTTTCGCGAACCCGGTCAGGAAGCGAAAGAAGATTTTGTGAGCGGAAGCAAGGCTGCCGTTGCCGGCGGTTTCACCACAGTTGCAACCATGCCCAACACTTCGCCGGTCGTCGATAATGCCGCCCTTGTCAGGTCAATGATTAAACGGGCGGAAGATGTCGGGCTTGTCAACATAAAAATTATAGGCGCGCTAACCAAAAATCAGAAAGGTGAAGAGCTTGCCGAACTTCACGATATGATTGATGCCGGAGTCGTCGCCTTTTCCGATGACGGACATTTTGATTCAAACGCAAGAATCTTTATGAACGCGCTGGACTATCTGCACGGCACCGGAAAAGTCGTAATCTGTCATGAAGAAGAAACTTCACTCGTAAAAGACGGCGTAATGAATGAAGGCAAACGCAGTGCCATGCTCGGCTTGAAAGGTCGTCCGACGGTTGCGGAAGATATTGCCGTTGCCCGCGATGTTCTCCTTGCCGAATATACCGGCGGTCATGTCCATATTGCGCATATAAGTTCCGGGCGGTCGGTCGATATTGTCCGACAGGCGAAAAAGCGCGGAGTAAACGTAACTGCGGAAGTCACTCCTCAACATTTGACGATGACCGACGATCTTGTAAATCCGGCGGACTCCTCAACAAAAATAAATCCGCCACTTCGCTCCAAAAAAGATACGGAGGAAGTTTTGGCGGGACTTTTGGACGGCACTATCGATATGATTGTCACGGATCACTCGCCGCACGCTCCGGAAGAAAAAGATCGCGAATATATTTATGCTCCGAGCGGTTTTCCCGGACTTGAAACAAGTTTGGGAATTTTGTTGACGGATCTTTATCATGAAAATAAAATAGACCTGCCGACTTTGATCTCAAAAATGACCTGCAATCCGGCAAAAATTTTCGGGCTTGATGCCGGGACTTTGACGGTCGGGGCTTCCGCAGATATTGCCGTCATAGATCCCAATTTTGAATGGACGGTCGATCCGGATAAATTTTACACTCGCGGAAGTCATTCGCCTTTTGTCGGTCGAAATTTGAAAGGTCGCGCGATTGCCACAATCGTCGGCGGCAACCTGATGAAATTGTTGTAAAATTTTTTTAGCGGAGGTATTTTTATGGGAAGTTTTAACAAGGTATTCATCGGCTCCGGGCTTGTTTCGGAAATATTTCTGCACGCGCTTATTCGTCACAAAGGCGAATCGCCGAACGACTTTTTTATTCTCGGCAAAAAAGTCGAACGCTGTCGTCAGCTTATGAGCAAGTATCAAATTCGTGCAACCACAAACCACCATTCTTTTGTGGCAAGTGCCGGACTTATCGTGCTTGCCGTAGATTTGACGGATATTCCGGACATTCCGGACATTGCGGAAGAAATCAGAGATCAAATTAAACCCGGAACTTTGATCTTGTCCGTCACTCCGAATTTTCGCATCGAACAGATTGAAGACTTTTTTCCCGGCTTTCCGGTAATTCGATTGGGACTTACCTTGTCTGCAATAAGCGGAATGAATATCGGCGCGTATTGCTGCAGTGAAATGGCATCGCTGGACACCGTGCCTTTTGCAAAATATCTTATGGAGAGCCTGGGTAAGCTGATTGAAGTTCATTCGGAGGACGACTTTGAAAAACTTTGGAACATCACTTTCGCGCAAGTCACCATGTCTTACGTTTCAATGAACTGTATGCTTGCCGCCGCCATGAAGTTGGGACTTCCGCCGGATTTGGCGCGTACCGTCGGTATACACGTTTTTCAGGGGACGGCGGAAACTTTCAAGAGAAAATATAACGATGATCTTTTGCGCCGCGCATTTGAGTATAAAGACGTTTTCCATATCGGAATGGAACTTGCAAATGAGATCGGCGGCATGGATATTTTCGGGCAGGCTATGGATATGGAGCCGGAAAAACTCAAAACAAATTTGAACAAAATCAGACAAGCCGAAACCAAGCAGGAGGAAAAATACGAATTTCATTACAAAGGCGGCTGGTAAAACTTTTCCCGGTCGTTTGACAAGAAAAAATTTCCCTTTCGTAAAAGAAAGGGAAATTTTTTTGCAGAAAATCAAGCCGATTAGATGAATCCGGTTATTCAGCCCAAATTAAGGATTCATAACATTCTTGCAAGATTATTTTTCAATCTCAATTTGCTCTTCGCCGGCATTTGTGAAATCTCCGGCAACAACGTCTTGCAGGTCAAAAGTTGCAAAGCTGAAGTCAAAATCTTTTGCGGAAGTTTCCGGCATAAGGTTGAAGAAGGAGAAAGAATCTCTTGCAATCCTCATTCTCATCATATCGACAACGCTGAAGGTATCGCCGGAAATAAATCTGTAATCATTTGAATCAATCAGATTTGCAAATTGCGTCCGGGTGCCGCCGTCCGAATACAAGCCGAAATATCTGCCCGTCAAATTCGTTTTCGCCGGATTGTTCCAGTAAACCAAAGTTTCACCGTCGCGAGTCGGAACTCTGCCGAAAATTCCCATTGAAACGTGATTGTCGGTCAATCTGATTTTCTGTCCGGCAAAAACATTTTCCGCTTCAAAAGATCCGATGTCGGTATGAATGTCGCCGTTATTTGCCCGAAGTTCGGAAGTTATCGTGCCGCTTTCCGAGCGAATACTTGAAATGTTTACGTCCTCAATCATATCTCCGGAAATTGCGCCGTTAAAAGCAATCGTCAATTTTTCGGAGCCGCCGGAAGATTCGATATTTCCGACGTTGATAAAGTTTCCGCCGAGTGCAATATCAATGTCACTTTCTCCCAGACTGTCAGCCCAACCCGGCGCGGTTTTCCAAAGAACGGAATTGCCTCTGCCGCTTGCCTTTGCCCGGATCGTATTGACGAAAGAATTTTTTGTATTGTCGCCCATCAAAATCGCAACGCCCGTGCCTTCCGCAAAGTTCAGGAAGAGATCGCCGTTTATAAGTTCGACGTGAGTTGTCGTGCCGGCAGTAATTTCGTCCGCCGTAATATTTCCACGACTTTGATTTATAACCGTTGAATTGTGACCCGATTTAACTTTCTTGGAAACGATCTGACCGTAACGCGTCCGAATTTCCGCATCATTTGAAGCGGCAATATTCCCGGTTGAAATGTTGCCTTCGTCTGCGGAAACATTCGCGTCATTTGCGGAAACATTTTCAATATTTATGTTGCCGGTGATTGTCGAAATATCTGCAGTGCCGGAAGTTGCGGAA
>CAJOPK010000156.1 GCA_905236255.1 uncultured Selenomonadaceae bacterium
AACTACACGAAGAACAACGTTCTCTTGCAGGCGGCTCAGTCGATGCTTGCTCAGGCTAACCAGAACAGCTCTGCAGTTCTCAGCTTGTTGCAATGAGCAGGTTAAGAGGGAAAAAGGGAATTAGGGAAACAGTGATTCTCTTGAAATCCGGACAAAAAAATAAAGCCGGAGTAAATCCGGTTACATACAAAGGTAGTTAAGGATTGTAAATCTATTCCATAACGCAATTTAAATAAATGAGCGACCGATGACTTCGGTCACCGGTCGCCTTCTGCAATTATTCTTATCATAGTTTTTTATAAATTCGCTGTTTCTGCGGCTTGAACGTTGAAGCCGTTTGAAATAGAAGTTGTTTTTTACTACCTGTGAGCCGCCTCATGAGGCGGGGCGGCTCGTCACCCTTTTTTTGAAAATCAGATAAATATTTTTGACGAATAAATTGAAGAAATTATTAACCCCCTTGTTTATCGGCAAGAGGGTTAAATTTTTGCAAGATATTTAAGATTCGCTTTTGTCGTCAAAGAGAATTTTTCCGGATTGGATACGATTGTGCAAAATTTCTTCCGCCTTCAAAACTTGAGGGTCGGGAGAAATTTTTTTGTCGAACTCGCGGGGAATTGCGACAATTTTTTCCGGCTTTATTTCAATGTCCGGAGTAATCCCGGTGCCGTCAATCGATCTGCCGGAAGGCGTATAATATTTTGCAATCGTCAATTTCAGCGCGTCCTCGTTAAACATCGGGACAACCGTCTGAACGGAACCTTTCCCGTAAGAAGTTTCACCCACTATAAGTGCCGCCTTTGTATCCTGAAGCGCACCCGCCAAAAGTTCGGACGCGCTTGCACTGAATTTATCGAGCAGAACGATTATCGGATATTTCGGATTTTCCAATTCGGAAGTAAAAACTTCTTTCGTCCCGTCGCGTTCGACCACCGAAGCAATTTCACCCGCCGGCACAATTTCCTTTGCAATTTCCACGCAACTTGTAATTGTGCCGCCCGGATTTTGCCGGAGATCCAAAATCATGCCTTTCATTCCTGCAAGTTCTTCCGCATTTAAAACTTCCTTAAATTCTTTTCCGGTGTGTTCGCTGAAGTTTGTGATCCTTATATAAGCAAGTTCATTGTCAACCATCGTGCCGAAAACCGTTTTAACATTGATAACGTCGCGGGTTATCGTGTAAGTTTTGTTTTCCTCTCCTGCGCGCTTGATAAGCAAATCCACATCACTGCCGACTTCGCCGCGAATTTTTACGGCAACTTCGTCCGGCGCAATTTCGATAACCGGCACACCGTCAACCGCAACAATTTCGTCACCCGCCGCCAATCCGGCTTTTTCTCCGGGACTGTCCGGCATTACGCTCAAAACTTGAACGGAGTTATCTTTAAATCCCATGTAAACGCCGATGCCGCCGAAACTCCCGGAGGTGTCGGCTTTCAAACGTCCGTAAAGTTTTGAGTCCAAATAAATCGAGTGGGGATCGTCCAAAGCGCGAACCATTCCCTCAATCGCACCGTCCAAAAGTTTTGCGTTGTCAACTTCGTCAACATAATTTAAGTCTATGTATTTCATCGCTCCGAACATTCGACCGATATTAAAGGCACTCCGGGCATTTAAATCGAAAAAGAAGGCAACAAATCCGATTAAAAGAGCCACTCCGCAAATTGCGCCGAAAAAAGCCGCCGCAAATAATTTTTTCTTCAAATTTTATCCCCCGTTTAAATGTTTTCGTATCTTGTCATTTTTGAAACATAATTTTGTGTGTAAACTGTTCCGCCGCTTACAAAGCGACCGTTTTTTGTTCAAACATTTTCATTCGACTTTCCGCAAATTTCGCCGTTTCCGAATTGAAAATCGAAGGCTCCATACCCTTGTAATTTTGGAATTTTTCCAAAGCCTTTTGCATTGTTTTCGCCGCCGTTTCAAAATCTCCCGCCGCCGCATGACATTCGGCAAGTTCCGCCGTAAATTCCGGCAAATCCGGAAAAGTTTCGACGGCAAGCGCGGCAATTTCTTTTCTGTCGTCAAGCCGGGAAAAATCTTTTGCCAAAAGATTAAGCAAAATCCGGTATGAAACGCTTGAAAAAGTCGTATTCTTCTTTCCGGTTTCAATGTCAAGCCGGGCAAATTTTTCGGCATTTTCATAATCTTCAAGTCCGTCGTAACATTCGGCGATATAAGCATAAATTCTCTCCGGCTCGTCGGTCGTTTCAAGTTCGGCAAGGAGCATTTTTAAATTTCTTTCCGCCTTCGATCTGCTCAAATTTGCGGAATAGCCGGTGTGATAAATCGTCAGAAGATTTGCCGGCACAAAAACAACGTCGCTTAAATTTTTTTTGCCGATGCGCAATTCTTCATGAATTTTCCCGACGTAACGGATACCCGGCAATTTTTTGAAAATCCGCAGGACATAAGTCGAATCCAAAATTTTATTGCCGTTGTCTTTGTCGATATTTACGAGATTTACCAAAAGTCCGGTTTTTTTGACCGAGTCCGCCCGTTCGATTATTGCGCGAAGATTTTTTGCGGTTTCGGCGGTAAAATATTCGTCGGCATCCGGAAAGACAATCCAATTTCCGGAAGAATTTTTCAAGGCAATATTGCGGGGATCGGAAAAATCATCATGCCACATATCGACAAAAATTTTTGCGCCGAAACTTTCTGCAACTTCAACGGTTTCATCTGAAGAGCCTGTATCGACGACAATAATTTCGTCAACAAATTTTTTCAAACTTTGCAGAGAAACTTTTAAATCTTCCGCCGCATTTTTGACAATGTAACAGGCGGAAATTTTGAGCTTGTTTTTTTTCGGAGCTTTAAATTTCGCCAAAGCCCGTCACCTCTTTTTATTTTTGCGATTACTCTTGTCCCTGAGTTTCAGGACCAAAAATCCGAGCGCGGCTCCGGCGACGATGTAAGCGTCGGTTTCGCGGAAAAAAGATTGTTCGCCGCTTTCATTCCATTTTACGATTATCGCCAAAATCACGGCAACGACCACCAAAATATTTGAAATGAGCCGCCCGTGTTTTTTCAAAATTTCCATATCTGCACTTCCCTTTAACTTGCATTTATTTTTCGGAACGCTTAAAATAAGCGAAGCGAAACTGAAAGGAGTTTATCATAAATGGGGATACTTGACAAAATAAAAAATATCCTGCCCAAGCGCAAGCCGCAGGAAATTAAAAATACAATCCCGCAGGAAAAGGAAGGAATCAGAAAAACTTTCGGCGCATATTGCAACGCCAATCACGATACAAAAGACGGAAAACTCTGCGCGAAATGTACGGCACTTTTGACGACGGTAATGCTTAAAATAAATCGTTGTCCTTACGGCGTAACCAAGCCGATCTGCGAAAAATGCGAAACTTCCTGTTTCGGTGAAGAGGCGACCCGCGAATATCTGAAAATTATGAAGGGCGGACAGAAAAAAATGTATTTCTCCCACCCGATTATGGCGGTCAAGCATAAAATCGCCGGCATGGGCGCGGATTATGCGAAAGTTCAGCGCGACAAAAAATCTACCGAAAAACAGAAAGAGCAGGAAGAAAAGATCAAGGCAAAAATTGCCGGCGCGATGAAGTCGCCGAAAACGTCCGGCAAGAAGTCAAAAAAGAAGAAGAAAAAATGATTTGCGTAATTGTGACCGCCCGTCTTTTCGCCGATCACGGGCGTTTCACAAATTTTCCGGCGATCCGAATAAATTAAGCATTTCTTTGTTGCCGGACAAAGAAATGTTGGTTAAAAATTTATTTATTTTGGGGTTTAACTCAAAACGCTGTGCCGGTTACGAGATTTCCCGCTTTATGAAACGCCCGTGTTC
>CAJOPK010000157.1 GCA_905236255.1 uncultured Selenomonadaceae bacterium
TACCAGGTAAGGAAAATTTCCGGATCGCCGGTATTCGCCGTCGTGATATTTGAAATGAGCAGGTCATATTCGCCCTTTATTCCCATGTTGTCGATTAAATTATAATCGACCGTGTTGATTTTAATGTCAAAGCCGAGTTTCTTCAAATCGGATTGAACGGCTTCGGCATAAAGCGGAAGTTCCGCACGGGAATTGTAAACGACAAAATCAAGTTCCAATTTTTTGCCGTCCTTTTCCAAAATTCCGTCACCGTCCGAATCTTTCCAGCCGGCTTCTTCCAAAAGTTTTTTGGCGCGTTCCGGATTGTAAGCGTTGGGGTCTGTCAGTTTGTCAAAACCGTAATCGAGCGAGGGCGGTACCGGAGCTTTACCCGGAATGAAAGTATCTTTCAAAAGAACTTTGTTGTAAGTTTCGCGATCGCAACCGGCAATAAATGCCGCGCGAACTTTCGGATCGCTCAAAATTCTGCCCGGATTTTGATTCATTCGGGCAAGTACGACGCGCAGGGAAGAAATTTCGTCAATCGTAAATTTATCGTTGCCTTTGAAAAGATCAATGTCGCCGGCGGCAATATTTACCGCAACGTCAACATCGCCGGACTGAAGAGCCATTGCGCGGGTATTCGGATCGTCGATTGAAGGAATTTCGACGGTCTTGTAAGGTACTTCGCCGTCCCAATAATTTTCGTTTTTCTTCATGACTGCGCGTTCTTTTACAAAAGATTCAACCATATAAGGACCGGTACAAATCGGGCCTTCTTTTGAAAAGTCGCGTCCGGCATTTTCCGCCGCAACGTCAACAATTATAAAAAGAGGATCCGCCAAATATCCGGGCATACCGGGCAGAGGCTTTTTCGTTTTTATAATCAAATTTTGACCGTCGGCAGTAATTGATTCATATTCAAAGAAAGTTGCGGCGCGGGCATTTTTTGCAAATGCGCGCTCAATCGACTGTTTGACGGCATCGGCTGTCAGAGGGTCTCCGTTTGAAAATTTAACGCCGTCGCGAATTTTAAAAGTCCACGTCAATTTGTCGTCGCTGATTTCCCATTTTTCGGCAAGCCGGGAAGTTATATTCATTTTTTCGTCAAACTTCGTCAGACATTCGCCGAGACCGTAACGCATGACAACCCAGCCGAAATAATTTTGAGTGGGTTCGAGGGTATCGGCAAAATTTGTTACGCCGACTTTCAAGACTTCCGGATTGCCTCCCTTAATTCCGCCGGAACCGCCTTCATCACCGCAACCGGCAATTATGCCTGCCGCAAAAATCGTGCAAAGCCCGACCGTCATGGTTTTTAAGACTTTTTTCCACTTGAAACTCATTTTTTACAACAACTCCTTTTTTAGATTGACCGGTGGAAAGTAATTTCCAAAATCACCAATCGCTACTCCTGACGGGGATCCAGCAGATCGCGCAAGCTGTCGCCCCATAAATTAAAAATCGCAACCACAATAAAAATTGCAAGACCCGGAAAAATCATCAAATGCGGCGCGGTCTGAATATATTGCCGTCCTTCATTCAACATAAGTCCCCATTCCGGAGTCGGAGGTTGAGCACCGAATCCCAAAAATGAAAGTCCCGCAATTTCCATCATCATTGTTCCTATATCCATCGCGCCGGTAATTACAATCATCGGCAAAACATTCGGCAGAATATGCCGGAGCAAAATATTTATCGTCTTTGTTCCGTTTACCCGTGCCGCAACGACAAAATCTTCGTTGCGCAATTTTATAACCAAACTTCTGACAAGCCGGGCATACTTCGCCCAACCGACAATCAAAAGTGCCAAAATCGTATTGACTGTCGAGCCGCCCAAAATTCCGGCTATCGCTATCGCCAAAACAACGCCCGGAAATGAAAGCATCATATCGGCAAGGCGCATTAAAATCATTTCAATTTTGCCGCCGAAATATCCGGAAGTTATCCCCACAACCAAGCCGACTATCGAAAGCAAAATTACAAGGCAGATTGTCATAAACAGCGAAACTTGAGTTCCGGCAATAATTCTTGAAAACGTGTCACGCCCGAGTTTGTCCGTTCCGAGAAAATGTTCGGCGGAAGGTGTCTGCAAAACATTTTTCATATCGCCGTCGTAAGGGTCTTGAGGAGTGAGATACGGCGCGAAAATTGCAACGAGTACAATCAAAATCACAAGCGCGGTATAAATCGAAAAGAGCTTGTTGCGCTTTATAAAATCCGTCAAGCCGCTTCCCCCTTTCGGAGTTTCGGATCAAGGTACGAATAGGACAGATCGACCAAAAAATTTATCAACATATATGCAACCGCTATCCACAGGACAAATCCTTCAATCAACGGATAATCGCGCATCATTATTGCCCGAACTGCCATATTCCCCATTCCCGGCCATGCAAAAACTATTTCGATAACCGCAACGCCGCCGAGTAACCAACCGATTGACATTCCCAACAAAGTTATCAAAGGCAAAACCGCATTCGGTAAAATGTGCCGGAATAAAATTGTCGTTTCGGAAAGTCCCCGCGCCCTTGCTCCGATAACATAATCTTTGTGTAATTCGTCCAAAATTACCGTGCGAACCTGCCGAACATATTTTGCGGATTGATAAATTGCGAGAGTCAATGCCGGCAATACCAAGCCCTTCAAAGTTATCGAAGAACTGACTATAGGGAAAAGTCCCAGCTTTAAACCGAAAACATACAACAGCATCAATCCCAGCCAGAAATTCGGCATCGAAACTCCCACAAACGAAAAGAATCTTACAATATAATCCGGTAATTTATTCTGCCGGACTGCCGACCAAATTCCGAGCGGAATCGAGATAAGCAACACAAATATTACCGTGACGACGGCAAGCAATAAAGTTCCGACAAAACCTTCCGACAATTTTTCAATGACCGGTTTTTTTGCCGAATAACTCATTCCCATGTCACCGTGCAAAACTCCCGCCGCCCAATTCCCGTACTGAACGAGGAAAGGCTTGTCAAGTCCGAGTTCTTCCCGAGTTTTTTGCAAAATTTCTTCGGAAACGATTGTATCCGCCGATTCCAAAAGCATTGCCGCCGGATCTCCCGGTGCAATATATGCAAGGCAGAAAGTCATAAAACTTACTCCGATTAAAGTCACAAGCATCTGCAACAATCGGTTTCCCAAGCGTTTCAAAAAATGTCACTCCCAAAAATCAGAACCAAATTCTTGCACGCGCCCAAAGAGTATTTGAGTCGCGGTCGGTGTCAAGCTGTTTGCCGGCGAAATACGAAATATTTGCAACCACATTTTTCAGCGGCGCATAACTCAAGCCGGCTTCCCAACCTTTGCGATTGACGGCAAATCCCATCGTGTCATAAGTCGGGGCAACGGTGACAAACGGACTTATATAACGATACGCCGCGTAAATTCCCCAACTTCCCGGACTTTTGCGATTCGCGCCTTTGTAGGAAAGTTGAATGTTGTGGGAGGTGTCGTAATTGTCGGCATCGGTATTTTTCGCGAAAGCTCCGAAAAGCCTGAAACTGCCGAAATTGTATCCGGCACCGAACGAAACCAAACTTGCACCGTCTTCGTTGTTGTTTTTGGAATAACCGGCAAGATTTTTGAAACCGTCGCTTTTAAATCTGCGATAACCGGCACCGAGAAAAAGTTTGTCGCCGTTGTAATTTACCTGAATACCTTGATAATTTGCGACTTCATCGTTTGCAAAAGATCCGGCAATCGAGGCATTTCCGAAATTGTTGATATTCCAACGACCGGCTTCCAAAATTGCCTTCAATTTGTTGCCGAACTCAATGCGACCGCCGGAAAAATATTCATCGGTTGTCAAGCCTTCGTCGTTGTAACTGTAAAACGGCATTTTCCCGCCGGCAACAATGAAATGATTATATTTTCCTTCCGCATAAGTATAAGTAACTTTTACGTCATTGGTCGTATCTTTTTTCATATCGACGCGGGTTGTAAAACGCGTATAAATTTTCCAGTGATCGTTGACGGTCGCCGTCGGGAAAAGTCGAAGTTCCGCACGATTTGTATTTTTTTTGGGTTTTTGACCGGCGGCATTTTCAATTTTGTTGTTCCAGTAAAGTTGCCGATATTCGCCCGTCCACTTCACAAAATCGGCGTGTTTTTCAAGTTCCGCAACTCTTACGCCGAGATTGTCGAGTTCATCGCGAAATTCTGCGGCGAGTTTTTCAAGTTCGGCGTTATTCGTGCCGGCAGGTTGTTTTGCCAAAGCCTTTGCAACCATTTGAGCCATTTCGTAGCGTGTAATGTTGCGGTTGCCCATGTAAGTTCCGTCGCCGTACCCTTCGATAATTCCTTCCGCCGCAAGTTTTGTAACGGAAGAATAAGCCCAATGACCTTGCGGAACATCACTGAAAGGATTTGCCGCCGCAAAAGTTGTTGCCGCAGATCCGATAATCGACGCACCGATTATTGCGGGAAAAATTTTGTTGTTCATTAAAAAATTCTGCCTCCCAAAATTTTTATTTGAAACCGGAAAGTTGCCGGCGTTGTTTTAAAATTGAACTCCGGTTTTTGCGCCGAAGTAAAGAACTGTATGAGCAATGTTTTGGTAATTTTCAAATTAAAAAAGTTTCCCGCCGCAAGCCTGAGGAAACAATACAAAAAATCCGGCACACTTCGCCGGAAATTTCGGACTTGAAAAACTATTGTCCGTAAATCTCCTCCCCGTCACTCGCAGGTCAAGCGGTGATTGTCAATCGGGCAATTCTCCCGGCTCCGGGTCAATGCTCCTCCGCGCCTTCCCAAAACTTTCGTTTCAGTGACATAACTTTGCGGATTTGCTCTCCGTTACGGTGGCGTGACCGCTCCGACTTTCCATCGGATTCCTTATCAAGTCTTTCGACACCCGATCCAACCGATATTAAATTTTGTTTATGATAGGATAATTTCAAATGACTGTCAAGAAAAAAATTATCCTCAAACACGGGCGTTTCATAAAGCGGGAGATTTGGTAACCGGCACAGCCCGTTTCTATGTTAAACTCCGCTTTCAATCGTCGCGGGTATCCGTTCCCCAAAGTTTAGACTTCAAAACTTTGTAATAATTTTTGTCGTCAAATTTTACGATCTGCGCGGTCGTGTGCGCCTTGCGAATTATGAGATCGTCGCCGGGCTGAAGTTTGTGACTTACCTGACCGTCAAGCGTCAACAAGATATTATTGCCGGGTTCAATCCTTACAAAAACTTCATCGTCTTCATTCACGACAAGCGGACGCATTTGAAAAGTATGTGCGCAAATCGGAGTAACCACAAGTGCGCGAATGTTCGGATTTAAAATCGGGCCGCCGGCACTTAAAGAATAGGCGGTCGATCCGGTAGGACTGGAAACAATCAACCCGTCCGCCTTAAAATCCATCAAATGCGTTTGATTTATGTAAAGACCCATTCGGAGCATTCGGGCAACGCCGCCCTTTGAAAGAACCACGTCGTTAATCGCGTTGCCGACAAATTTTTCGCCGAGTTCGTTGCGAACATAACAATTTAACAAAAGCCTTTGCTCAACGCGATATTGACCGATCAAAATTTTTGCAAGCCGGCTTTCCAATTCCGTCGGCTCAATATCAGCCAAAAATCCCAAGTGACCGAGATTTATTCCGCAGACCGGCACACTTTGCCCGGCAAATCTTCTGCAAACTCCCAGCAAAGTCCCGTCGCCGCCTATCGAAAGTGCCATATCAATATGAACGCGTTCGACACAGGGCAGCCCGAATTCTTCCTTGCGAAATTGACGCGCCTCCGTCGCCGGCATTACAAGCCGGACATCTTTATTTTTGTAAAAACTGAAAATGCGATCGACAATTTCGCCCGCCCGCCTTTTGCTCATGTTCGGAAAAACGGCAAGTTGTAACATACCCGCTTCAATTCCGAAAACCGTTCCGAAAATATTTTGCTTTGCCATTCAGTCGTTCAGCTCCTCATGCGCCTTTTCCACAACCGAATTTATATCCGGCTCAAAATTTTCATCAAAATTATTTTTTGAAAGATACGCAAGATATTCGATATTTCCTTCCGGGCCTTTAATCGGCGAAAAAGTCAATCCGCAAATTTTAAATCCGATCTCTCCGGCAAAATTCAAAATTTTTTCGATTACTTCCCGGTGAATTTTTTTGTCTTTGACAACGCCTTTTTTCCCTACGTTTTCGCGCCCGGCTTCAAATTGGGGTTTAATCAGGGCAACAACTTCCCCCTCCGGTTTTAAAAGATTGAAGGCAACCGGCAAAACTTTATCCAGCGAAATAAAAGCAACGTCGATTGACGCAAAATCAAGTTTTTCCGGAATTTCTTTTTCGGTCACGTTGCGAATATTCGTCCGCTCCAAATTTATAACTCTTTCATCTTGTCGAAGTTTCCAGGCAAGTTGCCCGTAACCGACATCAATCGCGTAAATTTTCGTTGCGCCGTTTTGCAACATACAATCGGTAAATCCGCCGGTTGATGCGCCTATATCCGCCGCAATTTTCCCGGAAAGATTCAAATTGAAACTTTCGACCGCCTTTTTGAGTTTAAAACCGCCCCGACTTACAAAGGGCATTTCTTCACCGAGTACGCGAATTTCCGAATCAATTTTTACAAGCGTCCCGGCTTTGTCAATTTTTTGCCCGTCAACCAAAACCTTGCCCATCATAATCATTGTTTTTGCACGGGCGCGACTTTCAAAAATATTTCTTTCCGTCAGCAATATATCCAATCTTTCCTTTGCAGACATCATTTTACACCTTAACCCTACTTCAAAATTTTTGATAAAGTTTCCATCATTTTCGGAACGTCAATCGGTTTTGAAATGTGACCGTCCATTCCGGCATCTTTGGCGGCTTGAATATCTTCACTGAAGGCATTTGCCGTCATTGCGACAATCGGAATTTTTGCAAGCGCGGGATTATCCAATTTGCGAATTGCCTGCGTAGCCTCATATCCGTTCATTGTCGGCATTTGAATATCCATCAAGACCGCCGCAAAATATTTCGGAGCGGATTCGGCAACTTTTTTTACCGCCTCTTGACCGTCTGCCGCGGTTTCAATCAAAAATCCGGAGGCGGTCAACATCATCGTTGCAATTTCGCGATTGACTTCAATATCGTCAACCAAAAGCAAACGCTTGCCGGCAAAATTCAAGCCGGAAGAAGTTTCTTCCACTTTTTCTTCTTCGGGCAATTCGTCCGAAATTTCAAAGCTGATATTTATGATAAATTCCGTACCCTTCCCTTTTTCGGTTTCGACGCGAATTTCGCCGCCCATCAAATCGACCATGCTCTTTGTGATTGCCATACCCAGCCCGGTTCCCTGAATACCTTTTACGGTTTCGCTTTTTTCACGGGTAAAGGCTTCAAAAACCGTTGCGGCAAATTCCGGACTCATTCCGATACCGCTGTCCTTTACGCGAATTTCGTAATTCCCGACTTTTTCGTAGTCGGATTCAAGCTGTTTTACCGTAATTGTGACCGAGCCTTTTTCCGGCGTAAATTTGTAGGCATTGCTTGTAAGATTCATCAAAACACGATTTAACCGGTTTTTGTCGCAGATAACCATTCGATTTTTTATTCCGGAAGTATCGACTTTAAATTCAATTTTCCGGGACTTCATTTGAGTTGCAAAAATATCGTAAATGCCTTTGAAAATTTTGAAAAGGTCGTTGTCCGATTCGTCCAAATCCATTTTGCCGCTTTCAATTCTGCTCATATCCAAAACGTCGTTAATCAGTGCAAGCAAATGATCGCTTGACGTTTCGATTTTGTTCAGAAAATCTTTTGCCTGCGGCGAAAGGCTCTTGTCTTTTTTGAGGAGTGCGGTATATCCGACAATCGCATTCATCGGCGTGCGAATATCGTGGCTCATGTTTGAAAGAAAAGTCGTTTTCGCTTTACTGTTCTGTTCAGCCTCAATTTTTTGCATTTCCATATCTTTTTCGCGCTTCATGATAATGTCGTAAATGCTGAACATTATTAAAAGTGAAATAAGAACCAGACCCATTTGCATAAAATTCAGTGCGGAAAGTTCCTTGCCGACGGAGTCCATTTGACTTGAAAGAAAAACTTCGGAATCGTATCTTTCAAATTCATTCGTAATAACGCCGTGTTTTATAAATTCTTCGGTATGATGAACTTCGAGATTTTTAAGGACGCTTTTGCTTATGTCATGAGTGGCTTCCTGTACCCACATCATTGAAGTGAACAGAATCATAAACAAAATTACAATCCAGACGACGGTAGAATTTCCGAAATTCCTCTCTTCATCTTTGCTCAAAATTTGACGGAAGAAAATAAATCCCAAAATACTCCAGACAATCAAAATCAAATATGATTCCGTTGTCATTGTCGTGATTGTCCGGATATTCGGAACCATGAAGTAAATGAAGAAAATTGCCGAGATTATCGTACCGAGTGCGCCGGTAATTTCAAATTTAAAATTGCGATTGTTTTTCGCGCAGATAAAAGCGGTTACGGAAGTATAAGCGTAAGCAATTACCGCGCCGATTGTATTAACGTCGATAATCCAGCTTATTGCCGTTCTTCCCAAAAAAGGAACGGGCAGAGATACAAGCATAATGAAAATAATTGCGTTTTGCGGATTGCCGTATTTGTTGAGAACGGAAAATTTTTTCGGAAGAAGTCCGTCCCTTGAAACGGAATAAAGCAGACGGCTTGCCGCCAGCATATTTCCCAAAAGTCCCGTACCGACCGCGCAGATAACCGCAATCGCAAAAATCCAAACGCCGACGTTGCTTGGAAAGAGTGCGTAAAAATTGTGCAACGTCGGCATTCCGTCGTATCCGGAAAATTTATCCAAATTTTTGAGATAATCCGCCCAATTCGTATAGCCGCCGGGCAAATCCGTTACGGCAAGTATTGTCAAAAAAGCATACGCCGCGACCGCCGCCGTTATCGCCGAAACGATTATCGGAAAAGTTTTTGCCGGCGAAAATTTAAATTCTTCGGCGGAATTTGAAATTGATTCAAATCCGGCAAATGCCCAAGGTGCCAAAACAACAATTCCCAAAATTGCCGTCGAAGGATCGATATTCGGCGCGAAGGCGGGTTGAATGTCGAAAATGTTTCCGTCAAAATTTATTGCCGCCGTGCCGAAAACAAAAACAATTCCGATAAATAAAATCCCCGCCATAATCGTCTGAAAAGCTGCCGCAATTTTTCCGCCGCGAATTGCAACAAGCCCGGTTAAACAAATTGCAAAAAACGAGACCGCCGCTTCACCCAAATAAATATCAAAGCCGGCAATTTGGTAATGTAATCCGATTTTAAAGAAATCTCCGAGCAAATTCCGGAAAATTAAAGTCAGCGCGGTCGCATTTGCCCAAGTAATTGCCAAGTAAACGAGGATTATAAACCACGCGCTCAAAAATCCGTGATCGTTTCCCAAAATATTTTTTGCGTAGGAACAGGTGCCGCCGGCTGTCGGAAAGCGATTCATCATGTAAAAATAATTGCAGCCGATAATCAGCATAATAATACCGCCGATTACCATTCCGACGGCTGTACCGATCGGGCCGGCTATAGGCAAAAAAGTATTTCCCGGCATGGCGAATGCGCCCCATCCGACCGCGCAACCGAAAGCCAAGCCCCATACCGCAATCGGAGAAAGATATGGTTTTAAATTTTGAACTTCATTAACTTCTGTGTCCACCGATCAATAAATCTCCTTAAAAAAATATTTGAACTTTTTGTAAGTTCTCTTGACTGTTGCCGCCCCACAATTTCACAAAGATTATCGCATAGATATTGAAAATTTGCAAGCAAATTTTGGGGCGATTCCTCCCCCGCTTTCGCTTGTAAGCGGGGGAGCCGGCTGCCGTTTCGGATAAAAATGGCAGCCGGAACTTGACAGAAATTCGCAAATGTGTTAAATTTCGCACCGTTAAGCAGAGGCCGTCGCTTCTCACCGGTTGACCTTGTTGAGTTTGCCGAGTAAAAAAGTTTCCGTCAAGAATTTTTCGGCGGGGATATATTTGCGAGATGCGGGCGGCGTGTGTGTCGCCTTTTAATTTTGTTTATGCCCGGGGAGGTGTATTTCCTATTAGCAGGGAAACTTTGAGAATCAATGAGGAGATTCGTATTCGTGAGGTCAGAGTGACCGACGCGGACGGCGAACAGCTGGGGATCATGCAGACAAAAGACGCGCTCAAATTGGCGGAAGAACGTCATTTGGATTTGGTCGAAGTTGCGCCGAAAGCCCGTCCGCCCGTGTGCAGAATCATGGACTTCGGAAAATATCGTTACGAACAGCAAAAACGCGAAAAGGAAGCACGCAAAAAGCAAAAAGTAATTACGATTAAAGAAGTCAAACTCAGACCGAATATCGAACAACACGACTTTGAAGTCAAATTGAAAAATGCACAGCGTTTTGTGGAAGAAGGCAACAAAGTTAAAGTTACGATAATGTTTCGCGGGCGCGAGTTGTCGCATCCGGAACTCGGCAACGAACTTCTCGACAAACTTGCCAAAGCCATGGAGGAAAGCGTAAACATTGAACGTGCCGCAAAACTTGAAGGCAAAAATATGACGATGATTCTCTCCCCCAAGGCTCAAAAGTCACAGAAGGCGAAAAAGACAGCAAAAGGAGGAACGGGCGATGCCCAAAGTCAAGACACATCGAGCGACAGCTAAACGTTTCAAGGTAACCGGCAGCGGCGAATTCAGACGCAATAAAGCCTACAAAAGTCATATTCTGGAGAAGAAATCTCCCAAACGCAAGAGAAATCTTCGCAAAGCGACATTGGCTTCTTCCGCAGATCGCGGTCGCGTCAAAAAGTTGCTTCCTTATGCTTAATTTCGGGAGGTTTTGATTGTGCCGAGAGTAAAGACCGGCGTCACTGCTCACAGACGCCACAAAAAAATTCTTAAACTTGCGAAAGGTTATCGCGGTGCGAGAAGTAAACAGTTTAAAAAAGCAAACGAATCCGTAATGAAAGCCGGGTTCTATGCACATCGCGATCGTAAAGCGAAAAAACGTATGTTCCGTCGCCTCTGGATCACCAGAATCAATGCGGCGGCGCGCATGAACGGCATTTCTTACAGCAAGCTCATGTGCGGGCTCACAAAGGCCGGCGTTGAAGTCGACCGTAAGATCATGTCGGAGCTTGCAATTTCGGATATGAAAGCATTTGAAAAACTTGTCGAAATTGCAAAGAAGAATATCTGAAGAAATTTCCGGAGATTGTTTCGCAAAAGGCGGAACAATCTTTTTTGGTTCAAAAATTTTCGCCGGCAATCAAAATACAATTTTTGACGGGGTCTTGTTTTGCGGCATTTTCCAAAGTTGTGATAAAAATTTTTTCGTCCGGATAGGAGAGTTTTTCGCAAATTGCAATTTTCGATTTTTTCGACCAATTCAAGCCGATTAAAATTTCCGAAATTGAAGTCGAATTATATTTTGCGTCCGTCAACAAACCCAAAATTTTTCCCGGCGCAAATTTTAAATCTTCGTCTGAAGGTCGTCTGCCGTGAAAACTTAAAAGAGTTGCGGAATGATGAGGAAGTGAAAGCCGGGCAAAAGCCAACTGCATTGAACTGACAGACGGAATTACTTCGATTGTTGACGGATCAAAATTTTTTCGGAGCAGATCCAAAATCGAATAATATCCGGGATCTCCGCTTACCGCAACGACAACTTCATCTTCAGATAAATTTTTTCGGATAAAATTTATTGCCGAATCCGTATCCGCCGTTATCGGAAAAGTTATTTGATTTGACCCGGAAAAATCCCGGAGAGCACGTCTGCCGGCGACCAAAAATTTTGCGCTCCGAATTTTTTGAAGTGCCGCCGGCGTTGTATATGATTTATCGCCGGGGCCGATGCCGGCAACAATGATTTTGTTTTGCATATAATTCCTTCCGTTAATTTACAGGCAATTTGTCAATATTTTATTCCCAAATCCCAAGCGTGCGGCCAGACAGTTTCCGCAAAATCCAAGACCTGCGGGACAAGTTCCGGAATGTTTTCGACTTTTTCGAGCCGCCAATATCCGGAATCATTTTTGAAAAATCCCAATTCAAAATTCAATCTTCCGGCAAGTTTTCCGTAATAAGAATTATCGCCGGTCATTTCAACCGTCAAAGTCGCATGATTTCCGGTCAATTTACAATCTTTAATTTCGGACTTTACCGCAGACAAAAATTTTTCGGTTTCCGCCGCCGCAAATTTTATCGGATTGTCCTCAAATTTTTCCGGTCGAATGACGTTGCCGCCGAAAAAAGTCGTCGCCGTCACCAAAATTGCGCCGATGTGAACAATTCGATATTTTGCATTATAATCCCGGACATTTTGCGCGCCGAATTGAAAAAGCAAGTCCTGCGGATATTTTTCGTGAAATTCGTCATGATGAATCGCAAGTTCTTCCACAACCTCATCGTAACCGGCGTTGAGAATTTTCATAAAATCAAGCCGGGCGGAAAAATTTGAATAATTCTTTTCCGCAACCGCCCGACAAATTTCCTCCCAAGCCCGCTTCGGAGTGTCATTTTCCGCAGTGCGCTTTTTTTTCGGCAAATATTTCTCGGCGGCAAGCGAAGCAAAAATTTTGAGATAATTTGTCATGAAGAATTACCCTTCTCCCAAAAAATCCTTGTAATTATGCCGTTTGTCGGCAAGCCGAAAACCCGCCTCGACCAAAGATTGACTAAATCAAAGTTTCCCGAAAAAGATCTGCATTCTCTACTCCGCCGTCTCTATAAAAATGCGAGTAAATACTTAACGTCATTGTCGGGCGGTTTTTTGTTATGTGTATCAAATTTTTCTCAAAGTCGGAGTCGCCAACGTCAAGGGCAAGCAATTCACCGATCCTCATTCCGGAATGGAAAAGCAGGTCGAAAATCACTTTGTGCCGTTCATTTGTCACGCAGGAAATGAATTTTTTGTATTCGTCAATCGCCGTTGTTGCCGTAGGGTGCAATATGGTTTGCAGAGTTTGAAATACGCAGAGAATCCTTTATGCTCCGGATTTACTTCTCTTTGCGTAAGCGAAAGTTCAATCCTTCTTTCACGCAACATCGTATTTCTCGCCTACTTGATTTTCTTGTATTATA
>CAJOPK010000158.1 GCA_905236255.1 uncultured Selenomonadaceae bacterium
AATCGGTGAAGAAATTTTGACCGGCGAAATTGACTTTGAATTTCGCCGAAAGACTGTCGAAAAAATGAATCTTTTTGCGGATCGTCACCCGGTACTTGACAAAATGTAATCGCCGGTTTTCAAAACTTTTTCGAGAGTTTCATTTTCCGGAGTAACGTAAATCGTTTTCTGATTGGTGAAAACTACAAATCCCGGTTTTGCGCCGGAAGGCTTTTTGACAAATTTACAGAGAACATAATCGACCGGAACATTTGAAGACCCTTGCGCCTTTGAAAAATAAACGGCAATTTGAGCGGCAAGCAATAAATTTTCGTCGGAAACTTCCCCGCCTTCCGTGCGAATTATCACATGAGATCCGGTAATTTCTTTTGTATGCAACCATATATCCGTCGGTGCGGCAATTTTGAAAGTCAACCGGTCATTTTGGGAATTGTTTTTTCCGACCAAAATCTTCGTCCCGTCCGGCGCGGTAAATTCAAAAGGCTCGGCTTTTTTCCCTGATGAACTCTTTTTCTTTGCTTCCTTTAAATATCCGCCGGCAACAAGTTCAGATTTTATTTCCTCAATTTCGGCAAGAGATTCGGAAATGTTCAAAGAATGTTCAAGCCCGGAAAGATAAGAAATTTCCGCCCGGCACTTTTCGAGTTGTTCCGAAATGTAACGGGTTGCGCGTTTAAGCTTGTCATATTTTTTGTACATATTTTGAATATTTGCCGCAATCGTCAAACGTCGATCAAGCGGAATTTTTATCGATTCGCCGTTCTCCCCGTAAATATCGGCGACAACAATTTCATCGTCGGCATGATCCCGGAATTGATAGCGATAAGTGGAAAGATTGTCGGCAAGTATCCGTTGTTCGTCGGCATTTTCCGCAGTTTCAAGTTCATTTTGCAGGACGGAAATTTTATTTTCGGCGCGCCGGAGTTCGTTATGCACAAGTTTTGAAAATCTTTCTTTGTCCGGCGGAGTATAACTGCCGGCAATTTTGTCCGCCTTTTCAAGCATTTCCGAAATCGTATCGAAAATTTGAATTTCGGCTTTCGGAAAATAATTTAATTTGACGGCGGAAATCGCAAGAATTTTCCCGGCATCTTTGACAATGCAGGGCGCGGGATTTTTTGCGGAATCTCTTATTTCTTCAAGCGCGCCGGCAAGACTTTTGAAATCCGAATCGTCAAGATCCGAAATTTTTATTTCGGTCGAAAAACCTGCCGAAAAAATTGTTTCCTTAACCGACTGAGGGCCGAATCCCTGACAAACATTCATAATTGCCTTGTCTATCCGGAGTTCGGGAAAGTTTTTTATGCCTGCAACAATTTCGTCAATCCCGGTTTTAAAAATATCGAGTTTGTCCTGCGCGGGCGGCATTTGATAAATTTGACCGGGCAGAACCGTTCGGACGCGACTGGTATTGGTGCCGATTTTTTTCAGGGCGGCAATTATCGTGCCTTCCGAAATCAAAATCAAATTGCTGTACTTCCCGATAAGTTCCGCCACCAAAGTGACCGTTTGAATTTTTCCGCCGGCTCCTATCGAATCGACATCAATAAAAATAATCCGGTCAAGTTCATGCCGGCGAATTGCGGCAATTCTTCCGCTCTCCAAATTTTTACGAAGTACCATGCAAAAGGTAGGCGGTTCCGGCAAATTTTCCGGCGCGCTTTCGGTTATGTAAATCGAGGGATTTTGCGGCGCGGTCGAAATTTTTACCAAAAAAGATTGTCCCGGTTGTCGAACGGTAAAAGTAAAATTTGACTTGCTCTGCTGAAAAATTTTGTCTATTCGTCCGCCGGTGAGTTTTTCGGAAAGTTCCGCAACAAGCGGGCGCATTGAAAATCCGTCCAAATTCATTTATTCATGCCCCGCCTTTCAATCTTTCGGCAAGTTTTGGAATTTCTTCGTAATCGGTGGTATCGGCATGCAGTGGAGTTACCGAAACAAAACCGTGTTCGGTCGCGTAAATGTCCGTGCCTTCGCCGGTATCGAAATCTATAACTTTGCCGCCGACTTGAAAATAAGTTTTGCCGTCCGGATCCTTTTCCTTTTTAAATCCGTTCAGATAATCGCGCTTGCCGAGCCGGGCAACTTGAAATTCGGCTTTCCCGTTGCGATATTTTTTCGGAAAATTTATGTTGTGGAAAAAAATTCCGCCGAGTTCAATTTGCCGGCAAAAATATTGTGCGGTTGCCTCCGCCGCCGATTCAAAGGGAATTTCGGAATTTAAATCAAGCGACACGGCGAGCGCGGGAAAATCATTCAAAAAGCCTTCCAATGCTGCGCCGACGGTGCCGGAATACAAGACATCGGTTGCAAGATTTGCGCCGTCGTTTATCCCGGAAATCACGGCTCCCACAGTCGCGCCGGGATTCATTGTTTCCAGATAAATTTTTACGCAGTCGGTCGGGGTTCCGTCAATCGTTATAATATCAAAATCCGGATTGTCGATAATTTTGTATTCGATTCGCCTGAGGACGCTCAAGGCGTGTGACATACCGCTCTGCTGTTTCATCGGCGCGGAAATTGCAACTTCAATGTCCGGGATTTTTTTCAAGGCATAAGCCATAGCCCACAGACCTTTTCCTTCAATTCCGTCGTCATTTGTAAGTAAAACTTTCATCACTGTCACCTCCGAAAAAATTTTCTGCCTGTCATAAAGTCCGGTTTATTTTTTAAAAATGCCGATTCCGGTAAAAAATCTTACTCCGATCCTTCCGACAAGCGGGATTCTTTCCATATCTTCTTTTAAAAGTCCGCCGATAATCGCAAGAACCGCAACATACACAATACAACCGACAATGACCGCGCCGAAAGTTGAAAACCAGGCAATTCCCCATTCCGTAATTGTAAAATCGTAAAAAGTTTTCACGACCAAAGCCATTACCGCCGCCGCGCCGATTGTTTTGAAAAGTTGACCCGGCTCAATTTTGTAGCCGATATATTTGTAAATGAAGTAAAGATTTATGAACGCCGCAACGCCCATGTCCGCCGCCGTTGCCCAAGCCGCGCCCATTATTCCGAGTGCCGGCATTGCCGTCAAAGTCCAATTCAACGCGACTTTTGCCGCCGCCGCCAAAATCATGTTGACCATCGGAATTGTGGTATGACCCAAGCCCTGCAACACGCCCGTCGAAACCTGATGCAACCCCAGCAAAATTATCGAAACAGCCGAGATCATTACAGCCGGACCGGCTCCGGGTGCGTTGTAAATCAAAGTCGCTATCGGTGTCGCCAACAAAAATACGACCACAAATGCCGGAAAACAGACGAAATTTGAAATTCGGACGGCAGCCGCAGTTTGACGATAAATTCGCGAATAATCCTTCAAAGCCCGCGCTTCCGAAATTGCCGGGACTATCGAAACGGCAAGAGAAGCCGTCAAAATTGTTGCAAGATTTATCAAAGGTACCGCCATTCCGGTCAAATATCCGAAAAGCTCCGTCGCCTGTCGCACGGAATAGCCGGCAACCTCCAATCTTTGCGGGACGATCATCAAGTCCAAATTTGAAACGACCGGCAACATTATCGATGCCGCGCTGACCGGCAGGGATAATTTGAAAATTCTTTTGATTATGGAAAAAGCCGATTCTTTTTCCGATTCCGGCGAAGGTCTTAAATCCTTGCCGAATTTTTTGTATATGTTGCGATTCAATTTTATGTGGAAACAGACCAGCAAGATTAAGCCGGTTACCGCACCCGCAAGCGCGCCCAAACTTGCGCCCGCCGCCGCATAATCAAGTCCCCACGGCAAAAGCAAATCGGCAAGCACGATCATTGTTATTACACGGAAAATCTGTTCGACAATCTGACTGACCGCCGTCGGTGTCATACTCTGCCAGCCCTGCAAATATCCGCGCGACGATGCAAGGAAAGTTACGAAGAAAACCGTCGGGGCAAGCGCAACGACCGACATATAAGCGCGGGGATCTCTTATAAATTGCAAATCAATCAGCCACTGCGCCGAAAAATATGTAAGCACGGAGAAAAATATTCCGGTCAACAGCATCAAAAACATTGAGATTCGGAAAACTCTTTTTGCGCCGAAAATATCGTTGAGTGCGACGCGCTCGGCGGTTATTATCGAAATTGCAACCGGCACTCCGGCTTGTGATACGGTCATCGCGAAAAAGTAAATCGGAAAAGCCATTTGATAAAGTCCGATACCTTCGCCGCCCAAAATTCTTGAAACGAAAATCCAATTCAAAGAACCGATTACCTTGACCACAAAACTTGCTATGGTCAAAATAAACGTTCCCTTCAAAAATTTTTCGCCGTTGCCGGATTTTGTTTCTGCCATTATATTTATAACACCGTCCGTATAATCAGAAATTTTCCTGCATTATAGCATTTTTTGATTTATTGTACAGCTTGCAAATTTTGAAAAAATTTAAAGGCGGTCTTAAAATTAACACGGAAATTTGCGTAAAAAAATAAATCCGAGTTTTGTTTAATGACATTTCCGACCGATAACGGGCAGTGACAATTTTCACAATTCAGACACGGCAAGTCACAATTCGCTTAAAATTTTTTGACCGCCGTTTTTAAGCATACGCTTTGCAAGTTCTTCCCCAATTTTTGAAAGATCTGAATTTTTTTCTTCCGCAAAATCCCGGACAATTTCCCGCCCGTCGATTGACGAAATCACCGCACGAACTTTTACCCGGTCGCCGGAAATTTCCGCAAAAACTCCCGCCGGAACTTGACAACTTCCGCCGATTACGTTCAAAAAATCCCGTTCGATTTTTACCGCCCGGCAAGTTTCGTCGTCATTCAAAAAGTTTATCAGATTTTCAACCGGTAAATTGTCTTTGCGAGTTTCGACAGCCAAAGCCCCCTGACCCGCCGCCGGAATTATTTCGGTCAAAATTTTTCTTATTCTTTCGGAATGACCCAGTCGCTCCAATCCCGCCGCCGCCAAAATTATTGCGTCAAATTCGCCGGCATCAAATTTTCTCAAACGGGTTTCCACATTCCCGCGCAGATTTTTTATTTTCAAGTCCGGGCGAATTGCGGAAATTTGAGCCGCCCGCCGCA
>CAJOPK010000159.1 GCA_905236255.1 uncultured Selenomonadaceae bacterium
GCTGGTGATTTACGGAACATTTTTAACGCGGTCGGGAATTTTGGGCGATTTCTCGGTTCACTCGTTCGCGGGCTCAAATATCGGACTGATAATTTCAATCGTGAACGCGATAATTTTACTCGGCGGACTTGGAATAATTTTTTTCAAAGCAAAAGAATTTCCTCAAGGCAAAATGTACGAATCTTTCGGCGAGTCGGCGTTTGTAATTTTGTTGAGTTGCCTGTTGTTCGTGTTTATCGCGGCAATAGTTTGGGTCGGAATGTCGATGCCGCTCTTGACGCAACTTTTGGAACAACCGGCGGCGGTCGATGAAGATTTTTACATAAAAAGCACCGCACCGATAGCGGCGGTCTTGGTCGGCTTGGCGATTTATTCTTTGTTTAAAATAAAACCGATAAGTTTCGGCGGAAAAATCGCGCACGCGGGATTTATTTTCGGAATGGCGGCGATAGTGATTTCTTCGACGGGCGAAACTTCGACGCAGGAATTTTCTCGAGGTCTTGAAACCGAAATTGCCGGACACAAAATAATTTATGAAGGGCAGGTGTTGGACGAAGACAATCGGCAAAAATTTTACGTCTTCAAGGTTGACGGGCAGGAAGTGCGGGCGTTGACGAAACTTCGCGGAAGCGGTGAAGACGCGGCGAGAGAACCGGCGATTTTAAAAAGTTTTTCGGGCGACGTTTACATTGCGCCGCATCCGCCGGAAAATCTCGACGCGCAAGAAATTATTTTGACGAAAGACAAACCCGCGATGGACGGCGAATTGCTCTACACTTTCATCGATGCGCAAATTGATTACGATGAAAAAAATTCTCCGATAAAAGCCGCCGCGAAAATCGAAGTCACCGACGGCAACAAAACCGAAATTTTTGAACCGTCAATCACTGTAACGGCGGACGGCGGAACCTCGAAATCAAAAGAAATTTTGGACGGAAGGCGCAGAGTGCGTTTGACTGGAATATCGGGCGATTTGTCAAAAGCACGACTGGAAATTTTGCCGACAGTTGAAGAACTTTCAGCCATGCCGATAACTTTGACGGTAAGCACAAAACCGTTTATTTGGCTTTTATGGTTAAGTGTCACGGCGATTTGTTTGGGAACTTTGGCGGCTGTCAAAAAATTTTAGGAAGGAGGTCACAAGATGAACGTTAAGGAATTGTTGAAAAGCAACGCGCTGAAATTTCTCGCGGGAGGTTTTATAATCGGCGCGGTTTTTGTCGGATTCGCAAATTTAATGTTGCACGTTTCGGGGACGAAAACTTTTTGCGGAACTTGTCATTCT
Source organism: uncultured Selenomonadaceae bacterium (assembly GCA_905236255.1). GTDB lineage: Bacteria > Bacillota > Negativicutes > Selenomonadales > Selenomonadaceae > Quinella. The sequence goes on from CAJOPK010000159.1 coordinate 1,286, forward strand.
ATGAAACACGAGGCGCGAACTTTTGCCGCGTCGAGTCACAGAGAGCTTGACTGCGTTGAATGTCATTTGCCGCACGATAATTTTCCTCACTACCTGATTGAAAAAGGTCGTACGGGAATGGTTGACATGTATCATGAGATGATGCGCGATTATCCCGAAAGAATCAAACTTGACAAAGACTCAAGAAAAATGGTCAGCGAAAATTGTTTGCGTTGCCACGAGTCAACCATGTCTTACGTCGAGACCGCGCCGGGCGGCAGTCAAAACGACTGCTTGAAGTGCCACAGCAGGATTGCGCACGGCTCAAATCACTTGGAGGGAGGTATTGAAATTGACTAAGATGCAAAAATATCTTGCGGGAATTTTGGTTTTGGGCGTGATTTTTTTCGCCTTCGTCGTGATAAGAATCGGCATTGCGAAACCGGCGACGAAATTTGAACTTGCACAAATTCCCGAAGATCAAAAATTAACGCGAATGGCTTACGCTTCGGCTTATCCGCTTCAATTCAATTCTTTCAAAATGAACATGGACGGCGCACCTAGTCCGACAGGGTTCGGCGGAGCGCAGGCGGAAAATTCACATCTCACCGAACAACCCGAACAGCTCATGCTTTTCAAAGGCTACAAATTTTCAATTCAGTACGACGACGACAGAGGGCATTGGTACGCGGGCGAAGATATTCTCAACTCGAAACGCCGCCCGGGACAAAAAGGTTCTTGCATAACCTGCAAAGGCTCTTACATGTACGACGTTTACTTCAAAGAAAGCGGCTGGGACTATGCGTCTAAACCGTTTGATGAAGTTGTCGCGCCGATTAAAGATGACGAATGGTTCGGCTGCTCGACTTGCCACGACCCCGAAACAATGCAACTTCGAGTTTACAACCAAGGCTTTATTGAATCGATGGCGGAAGCGGGAATCGATATTTCCAAAGCCAGCCATAATGAAATGCGCGTTTTTGTTTGCGGTCAGTGCCACACCGAATATTTCTTCACGGCGGAAGATGGCAGAGTTCATATGCCTTATGCAAACGGTTTCACGGCAGAGGACGAGTGGAAATATTATCAAGACGGACACGCGAAAGCGTTCACGGGCGACTGGACTCACCCCGACAGCGGCGCGAGAATGTTGAAGGCTCAACACCCCGACTTTGAAACTTGGTGGGGAAGCGTTCATTCCGATGCGGGCGTAACTTGTGTTGATTGCCATATGCCTTACATGCGCGAAAACGGGCAGAAATACACTTCGCACTGGATGACTTCGCCGCTTAAAACTACCGAAGAATCTTGCTTGAAATGTCACGACGAGAGCAAAGAAGTTTTGATTGCCCGCGTGCAGACAATTCACGACAATACTTTCAAACTTCAGAGAATCGCCGGTGAAACTACCGCAAAAGCTCATACCACGATAGCGGCGGCAAAAGCGGCAGGCGCGACCGACGAACAACTTGCACAGGCTCGTTTGCTTGTTCGCGAGGCTCAATGGTATTGGGATTGGGTAGCCGCCGAAAACGGAATGGGTTTCCACAATCCGGACAGAGTGATGAGAACTTTGGGTCTTTCCATAGACCGCGCCCACAAGGCGATTGAATCGGCAACTGCGGCCGTTAAAGGCGCGTTGTAATAAAAATTTTTTCATAACGGGTTAAACCGAAAAGGCACCTCGCGACGTAAAAATCGTGAAGTGCTTTTTCTGTACGTTCGACTTGATTTTTATTTTTTGTTTTGTATAATAATTGACGAATTGATATTTTCTTTTCGCAAAGGGATAAGAAATGCTTTTTCGGACATCATTTGTGTTATTGTCGGTTGAAAAAAGTACCGGCAAAGGATAAAAAATCCCTCCCTGCGGAGGGTAATTTTTTCGATAAGATAATTTTTTTACGGAGGAAAATTTTTATGGCGAAGAAAAAGGAAGAAATAAGCAAATCCGAAGAAATTAAAGAACTCGGTTTGAACGAGCAGACTCCGCGCGAAATCGTCGAGGAATTGAACAAGCACATAGTCGGGCAGGAGGAAGCGAAAAAATCCGTTTCAATCGCGTTGAGAAATCGTTGGCGCAGTCGCAAATTGACCGGCGACATGAGGGACGAC
>CAJOPK010000160.1 GCA_905236255.1 uncultured Selenomonadaceae bacterium
CAATTATATCACAAAAAACAATTTGTTTGACGAAAAATTTTAATTTGATTCGTCAATTTGCAAAGTTGCGACAAGGTTAAATAAATCTGAAATTTATCCGGAAAAATCCTTGCCGATTGATTGACAAAGACGCGGGGTAAATATAAAATAATTCCCGCACGAGGTGATTTTGGATGAATATCGGAATTGACATCGGATCCACGACCATCAAAACCGTTGTCATGGATTGCGATAAGCGGGTCATATTTAAGGATTATTCGCGACACTTTTCCGAAATAAGTGCCGCGCTCACAAATACGCTCACAAAACTTAAAGAGATTGTCGGCGAAAAGACTTTTAAAATTGCCCTTGCCGGTTCTGCCGGAATGGGTATTGCAAAGAAAATTTCGCTGCCTTTTGTTCAGGAAGTAATTGCCTGTCAAACTGCGGTCGAAGAATTTATTCCGGGAACGGATACCGTGGTCGAACTCGGCGGCGAGGACGCAAAAATCATATATTTGAACGGCGCGCCGGAAGTCAGAATGAACGGAGTTTGCGCCGGCGGCACCGGTTCTTTTATTGACCACATGGCATCACTTCTTTCGACGGATGCGCCGGGATTGAATGAACTTGCCGAAAAAGGCAGGCAAATTTATACAATCGCGTCGCGGTGCGGAGTTTTTGCTAAAACCGATATTCAGGCGTTGATGAATGACGGCGTAAAAAAAGCCGATATTGCGCTGTCGATTTTTCAAGCCGTCGTAAATCAGACGATCGGAAATTTGGCACAGGGCAGACCGATTGCCGGGAAGGTTGCATTTTTGGGAGGTCCTTTGCATTTTTTGCCGGAACTCAAAAAGAGATTCGTCGAAACTTTGAAACTTTCTCCGGAAAATGTCGCCGACACAAAAGACGGAAATTATTTCGTCGCGATGGGTGCGGCAATGAGTGAAGAGGCGAAAGATTTTTCCGTCACCGCCCTTGAAGATTCGATTCAAAAAGCCGATGCCGTCGCAAAATCCGAAACCCGAAAGGCGTATTTTGTCTTGTTCAAAAATTCGGCTGATTATGAAAATTTCCGCCGCCGTCACGATTCCGCAAAAGTTAAGCGCGGGGATTTGAAAAATTATCTCGGGAAAATTTTTATCGGAATTGATGCCGGCTCTACCACCACAAAAATTTGTGTCATCGGCGAAAATAAGGAAGTCCTTTACACAAGCTACGGATCAAATGAAGGCTCACCTTTAAAGACCGTCATAAATCAGATTCGTGAACTTTACGCCGCCTTGCCGGAAAATGTAAAAATCGGCGGAGTCTTTACAACCGGTTACGGGGAAGCCATAGTCAAAGCCGCTCTTCATGCCGACGGTTCGGAAGTTGAGACTTTTGCACATTTGCGCGCCGCGCAGGAATTTTGCCCGGAAGTTTCTTTTGTTCTGGACATCGGCGGGCAGGATATGAAATGCTTTTTTGTCAAAGACGGAACCATCGGTAACATTACTTTGAATGAGGCTTGCTCTGCCGGTTGCGGTTCTTTTATCCAAAATTTCGCGCAGGGCTTGAATATGAACGTCGGTGATTTTGCGAAAAAGGCTTTGACTTCCGAATCTCCGGTTGACTTGGGGACGCGTTGCACGGTTTTCATGAATTCCAAAGTTAAACAGGCTCAAAAAGAAGGCGCGTCCGTCAGCGATATTTCCGCCGGAATTGCGTTGTCGGTCATAAAGAACGCGCTGTTTAAAGTCATGCAACTGAAAAACTTTGACGAACTCGGCGAAAATATCGTCGTACAGGGCGGAACTTTTTATAACGATGCGGTTTTGCGTTCGATTGAGGAACTTTTGCATAAAAACGTAATTCGTCCGGATATTGCCGGGCTTATGGGTGCTTACGGCGCGGCAATTCTCGCATTGGAAAACGGGAATGTTGAAAGCAAATTGCTTTCCGCCGGCGAACTCGAAAATTTTGAAGTCGTTACAAAGTCTTATCGTTGCGGACGTTGCGGGAATAATTGTTTGATAACAATGCAAAAATTTCCGGACGGCGGCAAATATTTTACCGGCAACCGTTGCGAGCGGGGAGTCGGCGGAAAATTTGAGGCGGCGGAAATTCCCAACGCCTTCGACTTCAAATACAAGCGCGTTTTCGGTTACGAATCACTTCCGAAAGAAAATGCGCCGCGCGGCGTTATCGGTATTCCCCGCACTTTGAATATTTATGAAGATTATCCTTTTTGGCATACATTTTTTACGGAATTGGGCTATCGCGTCGAATTGTCTTCCGAATCAAACGCAAAACTTTTTTATAAAGGCATGGCGACAGTTCCGAGCGACTCCCTTTGCTATCCGGCAAAATTGGCGCACGGTCACATTCAAGATTTAATCGACAGGGGGATTAAAAAAATTTTTTACCCCTGCGAACCTTACAATTTTGATACCCGTTCGGATAATTTTTACAACTGTCCGATTGTTGCATCTTACGCCGAAAATATTCGCGGCAACATGGATATTCTGAAGGAAAAAAATATCAAGTTTATGCAACCTTTCCTTCCCGTTCACGATATGAAAAAATTGAAACGCCGGCTTTCGGAAGAGTTGATTTCGGAAGGGGTAAGTTCAAAAGAAATTTCGGAGGCTGTGGATAAAGCTGCGGCGGAACTTGAAAATTACAGACAAGATGTCCGGGATTTCGGCGATAAAGTTTTGGCAAGGATTAAGGAGACCGGAGAAAAGGCGGTTTTGCTTGTCGGCAGACCTTATCACATTGACCCGGAAATAAATCACGGGATTGCACAGATGATTCAATCTTACAATCTGCCGATAATTTCGGAGGACGCAATTTATCATATTCCGGTAAATTCGCCGAAAATTTCCGTCGTCAATCAATGGAGTTATCATGCCCGGCTTTATCATGCGGCACAATTTGCGGCGGAAAATCCGAATGTAATTTTGATTCAGTTGAGTTCTTTCGGTTGCGGATTGGACGCATTGACGACCGAACAGGTCAAGGAAATTTTGGAAAGTCACGGAAGAATTTACACGATGATAAAATTGGACGAAGTTTCAAATTTGGGCGCGGCAAGAATCAGATTGCGCTCACTTCTCGCCGCTTTGAAACGCAAAAAACCCGTCAAATATTCTCCGGCAAAATTTGCGGATCGTCCTCACTTTACTCCGGAATGTAAACAAACTCACACAATCCTTGCCCCGCAAATGGCACCGATTCATTTTGAATTGCTTGAAACGGTCTTGAAAAAATACGGCTACAGAATATTGATTCCGGATTTGCCGGATAAAGCCGCAATAGACTTGGGACTCCGGTACGTCAACAATGATATGTGTTATCCGGCAATAGTTGTTATCGGTCAGCTTTTGAGTGCGCTGAAATCCGGCGAATGTGATCCGGAACATACTTCAATCGTTCTTTTCCAGACTTGCGGAGCTTGCCGGGCAACAAATTACATCAGCGTTTTGCGCCGGGCTTTAAAATTCGCCGGCTTTGAAAAAGTTCCGGTTTTCGCCTGTTACGGACTTCCTGACGAAACCGATGCTTTTGAACTCAGCCGGGATTGTTTGATTGACGCGATTAAATCTTCAATTTACGGCGATTTACTCATGAATGTTTCAAACAGAATGAGACCCTACGAAATTCGCAAGGGAGAAACCGACCGACTTTTTGAGGAATTTATGACCGTTGCAAAATCCGATCTGGTGACCGGAAATTATTTGACTTTCCGCAAAAATATCCGGGAAATTGTCCGGCAGTTTGATTCGATTGAAATTGACGAAAATTTGAAAAAGCCGAAAGTCGGGATTGTGGGAGAAATTTTGGTGAAATATCACCCGGTCGCAAACAATCACCTTGAAAAAGTTTTGGCGGCTGAGGGTGCGGAGGTCGTCATGCCGGACTTTACGGACTTTTTCCTGTATACGGCTTATGATGCGATTGTTCAAAATAAACTTCTCGGCGGCGAATTTAAGAACAAACTTTTTGCCGAAATGTTTATTCAACTGATAGAATTTTTCCGTCGTCCGATGAAAAAGGCTTTGCAAAAATCCAAACATTTCCGCGCTCCTTATTCGATCAAAGAAACGGCACGTCTTGCCGGTCGTCATGTCAGCACGGGAAATATGGCGGGCGAAGGCTGGTTTTTGACCGGCGAAATGGTCAAGCTGATTGAGGAAGGTATTGACAATATCGTATGCCTTCAGCCTTTCGGTTGCCTGCCCAATCACATTACCGGCAAGGGCGTTATGCACAATCTGCGCGAAAGTTACGAAAATGCAAACATTGTCGCGATTGACTGCGATGCGGGTGCTTCGGAAGTCAATCAGCTGAACAGAATAAAATTGATGCTTGCGGTTGCCAAAAAGATTTTGAGAAATTCCATGCCCGGAAACAATTCCGTTTAAAAATTTTTTCGGAGGAGGTCGAACAAATTGATTAACGAACGCCTTGAATATATGCAGAACGATTACGAAATTTTGGGAGGAGTTAAAATTATGGCACCTGCGCCGAATATCGGTCACAATGTAACTTTGGTCAGCTTGGCATCAATTATCGAATATCACATGATGAAAAATGATATTTCCGGATATGTTTGCACGGACAATATCGATGTTCATTTGCCGGACGGAAGTTTGTTTAAGCCGGATTTGTCCGTAATTCTCCCCAAAAACAAGGATATAATAAATTGGGGCGGCGCAATTCACGGAGTACCGGATATGGTTGTCGAAGTTCTTTCAAAGTCAACAAAACACCGGGACAGGACGATAAAAAAAGATACTTACGAATCAAACGGCGTAAAAGAATATTGGATTACGGATCCTTTTATGAAGTGTGTGGAAGTTTACATTTTGACGGACGGGAAATTTGTTTTGAACGGTGAATATCAGTATTATACTCCGTATGAAGTAGAAAGATTGACGGACGAAGAAAAGAATGATGTCAAATATGAAGTTCCGGTTTCAATACTTCCGGGATTGTCCATAGACTTGAATTATATTTTCCGGTGGGGCTTGTGACGAAATAAACAAAAATTAAATTTTTTTGGAAGGTGAAATTTTAATGGCCGAAAATGTAAAACCGACAATTCTCATTGTCGATGATGATGACATGATGCTGAAGATGGCTGAATTTATTTTGATGCAGGAATCGAAATTCAACATTGTAAAAGCAAATTCCGGACTGCAGTGTTTAAAGACTTTGCAATCCGGAGAAAAGATTGATTTGATCCTGCTTGACATTCAAATGCCGGGAATGGACGGAATAAAGACGATGGAGCTTATTCAAAAGCATGATTATTGGAAACTTATTCCCGTTGCATTTTTGACGGCCTCTTCGGATCGCGGTACCGTCTTAAAAGCCGGACAAATGGGCGCGGTCGGTTACATAAAAAAACCTTTTGCGCCGCCGGATTTGTTGAGCAGAGTAAAACTTATTTTGGGAATGGAAGATTGAAAAATTTGCCGTCCGGTTGAAATTTGTTTAACCCGGCGGCTTTTGTGTTTTTCGCACGATAAAAATTGACGAATCGGCAAATTCAAAAAAATTTACATTTTTTTTGACGCGTGTTATAATTGCACAAACTTTTTCCGGGTATGTGAAAATCTTTACTCACGTATCCCAAATTTTGAGAGGAGAAATTCGAGAGCCTATGAGCAAGAAAATGAAAACGATGGACGGCAACAAGGCTGCGGCGTATATTTCTTACGCCTTCACCGAAGTTGCCGCGATTTATCCGATAACGCCGTCCTCTCCGATGGCGGAGGCCGTCGATGAAATGGCGGCTAAGGGTGCCAAAAATATTTTCGGTCAAAAAGTTCGTCTGGTCGAATTGCAATCCGAAGGCGGCGCGGCGGGTACCGTTCACGGGTCTTTGCAAGCCGGCGCACTCACCACGACTTATACCGCGTCGCAGGGTTTCCTGCTGATGATTCCGAATCTTTATAAAATTGCCGGCGAACTTTTGCCGGGAGTTTTCCATGTTTCGGCGCGTGCATTGGCTACTTCCACTTTGAATATTTTCGGAGATCATCAGGACGTTATGGCTGCACGTCAAACGGGTTGCGCGATGCTTGCGGAAGCAAGCGTTCAGGAAGTCATGGACTTGTCTGCGGTTGCTCATCTTGCCGCTATTAAAGGTCGTATTCCGTTCATAAATTTCTTTGACGGATTCAGAACTTCCCACGAAATTCAGAAAATCGAAACGATAGATTATACCGACCTTGCAAAAATTGTCGATTACGATGCGATTGACAAATTCCGCCGCAGCGCACTCAATCCGGATCATCCGGTAATTCGCGGCACGGCTACAAATCCGGACGTTTATTTCCAAATTCGCGAAACCGTCAACAAAAATTACGATGCACTTCCGGACATTGTCGAAGATGCAATGGCGGAACTTGCGAAAATCACCGGTCGCGAACATCACGTTTTTGATTATTACGGCGCGCCCGATGCCGACAGAGTTATAATCGCAATCGGCTCGGTTTGTCAGACTGCGGTTGAGGCGGCGGAATACCTCAACAAAAACGGCGAAAAAGTCGGCGTTGTCAGCGTTCACCTTTTCCGCCCGTTCTCGGTTAAACATTTCCTCAACGCAATTCCGAAAACCGTCAAAAAAATTGCCGTACTCGACAGAACAAAAGAGAGCGGCGCGCCCGGTGAACCGCTTTATTTGGACGTTCGCGCGGCTTATTACGACGAAAAAGACAAGCCGGTTATCGTCGGCGGTCGTTACGGTCTGGGCGGCAAAGATACCACGCCGGATCAACTTCTTGCCGTATTCCATGAACTTTCAAAAGACAACCCGACAAACAATTTCACGATCGGCATTAACGACGATCTTACCAACAAATCTCTTGCCGTTGAAGGTCATGATGTCGATCTTACACCGGAAGGAACAACCGCCTGCAAATTCTGGGGTCTCGGTTCCGACGGCACGGTCGGCGCAAATAAATCCGCAATTAAAATTATCGGCGACAATACCGATCTTTATGCGCAGGCTTATTTTGCATACGATTCCAAAAAATCCGGCGGCATTACGATGAGCCATTTGCGTTTCGGAAAACTTCCGATAACCTCGCCTTATCTCATCACGAAAGCCGATTTTATTTCCTGCTCGCAACAGAGTTACGTCACTCAATACAATTTGCTTGCCGGACTTAAGCCGCACGGGAAATTCCTTCTCAATACAACTTGGAGTGATGAAGAACTTTCAAAACATTTGCCGGCTTACATGAAACGCTATATTGCCGAAAACGAAATTGACTTTTACACCGTCAACGCCGTTAAAATCGCCGGCGACTTGGGACTCGGCGGACGCTTTAACATGGTTATGCAGTCCGCATTCTTCAAACTTGCCGACATCATTCCGATTAACGAAGCGGTTAAATATTTGAAAGACGCGGTCGAAACTTCTTACGGCAAAAAAGGACCTCAAATTGTCGAAATGAACTGCGGCGCGATTGACAAAGGAATTGAAGCACTTCACAAAGTCGAAATTCCGGCGGATTGGAAAAACGCTCAAGACGAAAAAGTTACAAAGGCTGAAGTGCCGGCATTTATAAGCGATATTCAGGAAGTCATGAATCGTCAGGAAGGCGAAATTTTGCCGGTCAGCACTTTTGAAAAACTTGCCGACGGAACTTTCCCGCTCGGCGGTGCGGCTTACGAAAAACGCGGTACCGCAATTAAAGTTCCGGTCTGGGACAAGACAAAATGTATCGGTTGCAATCAGTGTTCCTTTGTTTGCCCGCATGCGGCAATTCGTCCGGTTTTGACAACTCCGGAAGAACTTCAAAACGCTCCGGAAGGTATGCCTTCAATTCCTTCAAAAATTTCAAAGGGCGCATATAATTTGACGATTGCCGTATCCTGCCTTGACTGTTTGGGTTGCGGAAACTGCGCGCAGGTCTGCCCGAAACAGGCTTTGACTATGACCCCGCTTGACGATAAACTCAAAGCGGATCAGAAATATTTTGATTACGGCGTTGACGAAAAGAAAGTTGCTCCGAAAGTCAATCCGACCAAAAAGACTACGGTTATCGGCAGTCAGTTTGAAAAACCGCTCTTTGAGTTCAGCGGCGCGTGCGCGGGTTGCGGCGAAACTCCTTACGCAAAACTTTTGACGCAACTTTTCGGCGACAGAATGATGATTGCGAATGCAACCGGTTGCTCTTCAATTTGGAGTGCTTCCGCGCCGGCAATGCCTTACACCAAAAATTTCAAGGGGCACGGCGTTGCGTGGGGCAATTCGCTTTTCGAGGACAACGCCGAATACGGTTTGGGCATGTTCCTTGGCGTCAAGGCGATTCGTGAAATGTTGGCGAACGAAGTCGAACAAGCCCTTGCGCTTGACTTGAGCGACGAACTTAAAGCCGCGCTCGTCGATTGGAAGGATAACCGCGACGTAAGCGAAAATACTCGCGACCGCGCAGATAAGTTGACGGCG
>CAJOPK010000161.1 GCA_905236255.1 uncultured Selenomonadaceae bacterium
CGTTCGGGACGTAGCTCAGTTTGGTAGAGCGCTTCCTTGGGGTGGAAGAGGTCGTGAGTTCAAATCTCGTCGTTCCGACCATATCGAGAGATTTATCGAACCGCCAAGGGTTTCGGAATCATAGAGAGAATGGGGGCTGTTCCTTTCGGGGCAGTCCCTATTTGTAAGCTGAAGTTTTGTGAAATCAAAAAAACTCCGGGATTTTTCTTCCCGGAGTAAATTTTTTTAACGAAAGTATTTTTTATTCTTCCGCACGCGGAATCATGTCCGAATCTTTTAAAAGTCCCTTTTTCGCACGTTCGGCAAATTCAGCCGTTGCCGTGAAAAGTGCATCGCTCGAAGAATTTAAAGCAGTTTCGCACGAATCCTGCAAAACGCCGATTATAAATCCGACACCGACAACCTGCATCGCAATATCGTTGTCTATGCCGAAACTTGCGCAGGCAACCGGAATCAAAAGCAAAGATCCGCCGGCAACGCCGGAAGCTCCGCAGGCACCGACCGTTGAAATTATGCACAGCAAAAGTGCCGTCGGCATATCGACATCAATTCCCAAAGTATGAGCCGCCGCCAAACTCAAAACGGCTATCGTTATTGCCGCGCCCGCCATGTTGATGGTTGCACCCAAAGGAATGGAAACGGAATAAATTTCCTCGTTCAATCCCAAACGCTTGCAAAGACTCATGTTGACCGGAATATTTGCGGCGGAACTTCTCGTAAAAAATGCATAAATTCCGCTTTCCTTCAGAGTCGCCCAAACAAGCGGATAAGGATTTCTGTGAAGTTTGAGCCAAACGATAAACGGGTTCATGATAAGTGCAACGGTGAAGAACGCACCCAAGAGCACCGCCAAAAGTTTTGCGTATCCGAGAAGCGTTTCAATCCCGCTTGTGGCGATTGAATCGGCAACAAGTCCCATGATACCGAAAGGCGCAAAACGAATTACCCACTGAACGACTTTCGTAACGGCCTTTGCCAAATCTGAAAGGACGTTGTGGAGTTCTTCACCGGCATTTCTGAAGGCCAATCCCATCAAAACGCCCCAAGCCAAAATCCCGATATAATTTGCGTTGGTCAAGGCATGAATCGGATTGTCAACCACATTCATTATTACATTCTGCAAAACTTCAACAATCCCGGCGGGCGGAGTTACTTCAGATTCTCCCACCTGCAATACCAAGGTCGTCGGGAACAGGAAGGATGCCGAAACCGCCACCAACGATGCCAAAAATGACGCAACAACGTAAAGCATGATGATCGGTTTCATTACGCTTGAAGATTCCGCTTTCTGTGAAAGTGCGTTCATAACCAAAACGAAAACCAAAATCGGTGCAACGCCCTTCAAAGCATTTACGAACAATTTGCCGAAAACGGCAATTACCGGCACGACGGCGGGAATAAATAATGCAATAAAAATTCCTATGACAAGCCCCAATGCTATCAATTTTATCAACGCCGTTTCGCCGTAAAATTTCCCAAGTTTGCTTAACAAAATTTTTCCTCCTCACAAAAATTTTTCGCCTTACATTTTGCAAGCGGCAAAGGGGATTTTACCGGTAATGCCCGTTAAATGCAACTCAAAAAATTTTGCGGCAGGTAAATCGAATCTTATAAAGAATAATTTCATACAAAATTTTTGCGGCAGGTGAAAGAAATTTGACGGTAAACAAAAATTTGTTTGTGTATGACCTTGCCGTTGTCGCGATAATGAAAAATGAGGCTCCATATATTGCGGAATGGTTGGATTATCATTTACTTGCCGGAGTGAATCATTTTTACATTTACGACAACGAAAGTCCGGACAACTTGAAAGAAGTTCTGCGTCCGTACATCGAAAAAGGGATCGTCACTTACATTTTTTATCCGGGCAAGGCGCGCCAATATGAAGCCTATTCCGAAGCCGTTCGGAATTTTAAATTTTTCTGCAGGTACATGGCTTTCATTGACGGCGACGAATTTATTCTGCCGCGCACCGGCAGTGGGATTGTCGAAGTTGCCGACGAAGTTTTTTCAAAAAATCCGGCAGCCGGTCTTTGCATAAATTGGCAGATTTTCGGATCAAACGGTCTTGAAAAAGCGGATTACTCTGCCGGAGTTTTGGAAAGATTTAACCGGCGGGCAAAAAGAAATTGGGTTGTGCCGGTAAAGGACGGCAGACCCGGCGGAAATGCCCACGTAAAAACCCTTGCAAATCCGCGCAGGATAAGATTTTTTCCGAATCCTCATTTTCCGGCTTATTGCGAATCTTGTCGGGCGATTGATGCGCAAGGAAATTTCGTCGATCTTTTTTTCAATGATCCGCCGGCTGTCGAAAAAATTGTCATAAATCATTATTACGTCAAGTCAAAGGAGGAATGGGAAAACAAAGTCCGGCGCGGCAATGCCGATTTTTTCCATAACAATTATTTTTCAATCAAGTTTGACTTTTTCGATCGCAACGATGAATTTGACGATGAAATTTTGAAATATCGCGAAAATCGGCAAAGTTTGAAAATTTCGCCGGAAAGTTCGGAAGAAATAATTTTGCGTTTGACCGGAACTTTGTTTGAAATTTTTTCCGGGCGGGAAATGCCGCCGAACTTTTTTGAGGACAAAAAACTTCAATCGAAATTGCTTAAAGAGATTTCCGCAAATCTTGAAAGGCGACCGCGAGATTTTTTTGAGGGAAATGTCGAAACTTTTCTGATATGTTTGAAATTGAGTTCGTATTTGAAGGAAAATTTTCCGGACAAAAAAATCGGAAAAATCTTTGAAGAAATTTCTTTGAAGGCGTTGCTTGTTTCGTTGCATTTAAATATTTCTTTCGTTGATGCACGGCTGGTTTTGGACGAATTGCCGGAAATTTTGAAATTGAAAAGCCCTTTGACAAAAAATTTTGTCGAGGTTTGCATAAAGATTCTTTCGCTTGTCAAAGATACTTTTCGTCAATCCGGAGATGATTGGCGGGGATTCTCGGAAGCGGATTATCTTCAACGTCTGTTGAGTTTATTTTAAAGGAGAGGTTCATTTGTTAAAAAAAATTGGAAAGAAAAAAATTTTGGCGGTTTTGAGTACCGGGCTTTTTGCCTTCGGAGCAAGTTTTTCGGTTTCCGCCGAAAATGTTTTTTCCGTGTCAACGAATGTCGCCGCCGCAAAAAATTTGGATGAAAGCACCAAAAAAATTTTGGACGATCATTATTCTTCGATGATCGGAGAAAAAGGTTCGGAAGTTCCCGGCTTGGGAATTATAGTTTTCAAGGACGGAAAGGAAGTTTATTCAAATTTTTCCGGTCAGCGAAATATCGAAAAAAATAAACCGATGACACGGAAAACTCTTTTGAGGGTTGCGTCCCTTTCAAAAATGTTTACGACTTTTTCAATTCTTCAGCTTGTCGAACAGGGCAAAATTGATCTTGACGAGGACGTAAGCAAATATTTGGGCTTTACCCTGCGCAATCCGAATTTTCCGGACACTCCGATAACCGCCCGAATGTTGGCAAGTCACACGTCCACCCTGCGCGACGGTGAAGTTTATTGGCTTGCTCCTCAATACGGTTTGGAAGAATTTTTTAAGCCCGGCGGCAAAGGTTATGAGGACGGCGCACATTTTGCGAAAGAGGACAAAAGTTATTTTGAATACTGTAATTTAAATTACGGGGTTTTGGGGACGATAATAGAAAAAGTCACCGGCGAAAGATTTGACAATTACCAGAAAAATCATATTCTCAAACAGCTTGACGTTAAAGCCGATTATATCGTCGGAAATTTGGAAGATGAAGAATTTGAAAATCTCGGGACGATTTACCGGAAAAGAAAAGGCGAAAGCGATTGGAACGAAAATTACGACTGGACTGCCCAAGTCGATAATTACAAGAAAAAGCCGGCAAAGGATCTGAATGCAAGCGGTTACAAACTGAAAAAATATAAAATCGGAACAAATGCGACGGTTTTTTCTCCGCAAGGCGGCTTGAGAATTTCCTTTGAAGGACTTTCGCACGCCGGGCAACTTATAATGAATGACGGAGAATATAACGGCAAACAGGTTATTCGCAAAGACTTGATAAAGGAAATGAAAACTCCCCAATGGATTTACGACGAAAAGGCGAAAAACGGCGATCCTTACGGGGTAATGTTTAAATACGGAATGGGACTTTATCTGATTGACGGCGACGGAAAAGCGCGACTCTGCAAAGACGCGAAGGTTGATCTTGTCGGTCACAGCGGCGAGGCTTACGGGCTTATTTCCGGGCTTTATGTCGTTGACGGCAAGAAAGACGGATTTGTTTTTGCGGTCAACGGAATTGCCGTCGAACCGGACGAAAATCCGAAAAGTGCCGGCAAATTCAGTACCGGTTATATTTGGGAAGAAGAAATGGCGGATCCCGTTTGTGAAAATATTTTGGCGGAGGATTGACGGTAATGGATAATTTTTCAATTTCAAGACGCAATTTGATTAAATCGGCGGGTATGGTTTTGGTTGCCGGAAGTTTTTTGCCGTTGTCAAAACTTGTCGAAGCGGCGGAATCCGACGGATTTTATATGTCGAAAATCGACGACAAGATTTTTGCCCGGATAAAAGGTAAATCCTTTAAAGACAACTGCACTTTGCCGCGTGAAGACTTGCGTTATCTTCACCTTCTGCACAAAGATTTTAACGGAAATACCGCCGAAGGCGAAATGATCTGCAACGCTTACATTGCCGACGATCTTTTGGATATTTTCCAAAAACTTTACGCCGCAAATTATCAAATCGAAAAAATCCGGCTCGTTGACGAATACAACGCCGATGACGAAACTTCAATGCGCGACAATAATTCTTCCTGCTTTAATTTCCGGTTTATTTCGCACACGACGAAAATTTCAAAGCACGGGCTCGGTCTTGCCGTCGATATAAACACTCTGTACAATCCTTTCACGAAAGTTGTTGACGGAAAGAGAATTTTGGAGCCGGCGACTGCGGGCGATTATGTGGACAGAACAAAAAATTTCCCGCACAAGATAGACCATGACGATCTTTGTTACAAACTCTTCCTCGAACACGGTTTTGAATGGGGCGGAGATTGGACAAGGGTAAAAGATTATCAGCACTTTGAACTTACCGACGATGTTATTGCGAAGCTTTATCCGAACAACAAATAAATTTTTGGGAGTGATAAATTCAGATAATGGACAAAGTAAGATATGCCGCCGTCAAGGCGGTTCAGGCGATAACGACTTCCGGCGCATATTCAAACGTCGTACTCGCTCAAATTTTGAGAATTGCGAAATTCGGAAATCGTGACCGGCGTTTTTGTACGGAATTGGTTTACGGGACAATCAAAGCCGGCGCGTCACTCGATTGGAAAATTTCAAAATATATGCGTTATCCGATTGCAAAAGCGGATCCGCAGGTTGCGGCGGTTTTGCGTGTCGGGGCGTATCAAATATTTTTCATGGACAGAGTCCCGGATTCCGCAGCCGTCAACGAATCGGTCGAAATTGCAAAAAAAATGGGCGGCATCGGTCCTTCAAAATTTGTGAACGGCGTTTTGCGTTCAATCGTAAGAAATCCGGGAAGATCAAAATTCCCCTCCGGCAAATCTCCGGAAGCTCTTGCACTCAGAACTTTTCACCCGACTTGGATTGTCAAATTGTTTATCGACGAATTTGGTTTTGACGAAACGGAACAACTCTGCAAGGCGGACAACGTAAACCCTCCGCTTTGTCTGCGCATAAATTCTTTAAAGACAACCCGCGAAAAAATTTTGGAGGAATTGAAAGAGGCGGGCATAAACGCGGAAGAATCCGAAATTGCGCCTGAAGGAATTTTGTGCAAAGATCACGGCGCGCTTGACAAATTGCAACCTCTCCGGGAAGGTTTCTGCCAAGTTCAAGATGAAAGTTCAATGGCGGTTTCAAGATTTTTGGATCCTCAACCCGGCGAATTTGTGATTGACTGTTGTGCGGCTCCCGGCGGAAAGACCACGCATATTGCGGAACTCATGAACAATTCCGGGCGGATTGTTGCGGCGGACGTTTTTGAAACAAAAATCGAACATATAAAAATGAACGCCGAAAGATTGGGTATAAACATAATCGAGCCGATTTTGTTTGACGCAAGAAAAATCGGAGAAAAATTTTCCGGGCAAGCCGATAAAATTTTGGTCGATGCGCCCTGCTCCGGTTTGGGAGTTTTGCGCCGGAAAGCCGATATTCGTTGGAAGAAAAAGCCGGAAGAAATCGAAAAACTTCCGGAACTTCAATTTGAAATTTTGAGCGGCGCGGCAAAAGCATTGAAATCCGGCGGGACTTTGGTTTATTCGACCTGCACGATAATAAGTCGCGAAAATGAAGAAATTGTCGAAAGATTTTTGAAAGAAAATCCGGATTTTGTTTTTGAGGACAAAGAGATTTTTCTTCCGCACTTCGACAACACTGACGGTCTTTTCATGGCAAAATTGAAGAAGAAAGAGCCGGCAGAGGTTTAAATAAGCGGCTCGGCTTTAAAG
>CAJOPK010000162.1 GCA_905236255.1 uncultured Selenomonadaceae bacterium
AAATTTTCCCGGACAAGCCGGTAACGGCGAAACCTGCGGAAACCCGTATGGGCAGCGGCAAAGGTTCTCCGGAATACTGGGTAGCGGTCGTAAAGCCGGGTCGCGTACTCTTTGAAATGGCGGGGGTTCCCCGTGAAGTTGCGGCAGAGGCCATGCGCCTTGCCGGTCACAAATTGCCGATAAAGACCAAGTTTATCGTAAACGAAGGTCAGGGCGATGTATATGTTCCGATGGTAAACGAGAGCTTGGCGGACGCAAAGAAAGCGGCGCACAATGCGGAAGTTGCGGAACACGCGGCGGAAGCTGCGGCTGAAGCAAAAGAAGGCGGTGAAGCAAATGAAGGCTGAAGAGATTCGCGGGATGAGTGCCGACGAACAGGCACAGAAACTCAAATCTTTGAAGGAAGAATTGTTCAACCTCCGCTTTCAGCTTGCCACCGGTCAGCTTGAAAATCCGATGAAGATTCGCGACGTGAAAAAATCGATTGCGCGTATCAAAACAATTCAGCGCGAGCAGGAAATCGCATCGGCGAAATCCGGAGTTTCTTTGAGCAAGTGACGAGTCTCAATCGGGAGGGAGGCATAACAAGTGAGTGAAGAAGTTAAACGCAACGAACGCAAAACCCGCGTCGGCAAAGTCGTGAGCGACAAAATGCAGAAGACGATCGTCGTTGCGATTGAAGAAATTGTTCAGCATAAACTTTACAAAAAGTCCGTCAAGAGAACGGTAAAATTCAAGGCGCACGACGAAAAAGAAGAGGCTCATGTCGGCGATAAAGTTTTGATTATGGAAACTCGTCCGCTTTCAAAAGAAAAACATTGGCGGCTTGTCGAAATTGTCGAAAAAGCGAAATAATCGGAAGGAGGAGCACGAATGATTCAGCAACAGACAATGCTGAACGTCGGGGACAATACCGGCGCGAAAGAAATTATGTGCATTCGCGTTTTGGGCGGTTCTTATCGTCGTTATGCAAATATCGGCGATGTAATCGTTGCGGCGGTAAAGTCGGCGACTCCCGGCGGACAGGTAAAAAAGGGTGAAGTGGTAAAGGCTGTGGTTGTCCGCAGCAAAAAAGGTATCCGTCGCCCGGACGGCTCGTATATTCGTTTCGACGAAAATGCCGCCGTCATTATCAAAGATGATAAAACTCCGCGCGGCACCCGTATTTTCGGACCGGTTGCACGCGAACTTCGCGAGAAAGATTTCATGAAAATAATCTCTCTTGCGCCGGAAGTTTTGTGAGAGGAGGTGCCGAATTGTCACTTGTAAATTTGCATGTAAAGAAAGGCGACACGGTTGTCGTTCTTTCCGGAAAAGATAAAGGCAAACAGGGCAAGGTCATTCAGTCCATGCCCAAAAAAGGTAAAGTTGTCGTCGAGGACGTAAACAAAGTCAAACGGCACACCAAGCCGAGTTTCAAGGCTCCGCAGGGCGGTATCCTTACAAAGGAAATGCCTTTGCACGCCTGCAAAGTTATGCTCGTCTGCCCGGCTTGCAACAAGCCCACGCGCACGGGTCATAAAGAAGTAAACGGCAAAAATGTTCGCGTCTGCAAAAAATGCGGCGAAGTTGTGGATCAGACAAAATAATTTTTTCGGAGAGGAGGGAAATAAATGAGCAGACTGAGAGATAAATACAAAAATGAAGTCGTCAAGGCTTTGATTGAAAAGTTTTCCTACAAAAACATCATGCAGGTTCCGAAGATTGAAAAAATCGTAATCAACATGGCTGTGGGCGATTCGGTCGGAAATTCAAAGGCACTCGAATCCGCAATCGGAGACCTTACTCTTATTGCAGGTCAGAAACCGATCGTAACCCGCGCAAAAAAATCTTTGGCGGCTTGGAAACTTCGTCAGGGTATGCCGATCGGTTGCAAAGTCACTCTTCGTGCCGACAGAATGTACGAATTCCTTGACAAGTTTATGAATGTTGCGTTGCCGCGTGTTCGCGACTTCAGAGGTTTAAGCAGAAACTCTTTCGACGGTCGCGGAAATTTCGCGGTCGGCATCAAAGAACAGCTCATTTTCCCGGAAATTGATTACGACAAAATCGATAAAATTCGCGGAATGGACATTATCATCGTGACAACGGCGAAAACCGACGAAGAGGCTCGCGAATTTCTGTCACTTATGGGTATGCCGTTCAAGCAGGGAGAGTGATTATCAAATGGCAAAAAAGGCTTTGAAAGAAAAATGGGCCAAAGAGCCGAAATATTCGACTCGCAGATACAATCGTTGCAAAATTTGCGGCAGACCGCACGGTTATTTGAGAAAGTTCGGTATGTGCAGAATTTGCTTCCGTGAACAGAGTTACGCCGGCGCAATTCCGGGAGTAACAAAGGCAAGCTGGTAAAAATTTGAAAGGAGGATATCGATTACAATGGCAATGACTGATCCTATTGCAGATATGTTGACCCGTATTCGCAATGCGAATATGGTTTATCATGAGAAAGTTGAAATTCCCGGCTCGAAAATCAAGACCGCGATTGCGGAAGTCTTGAAACGGGAAGGTTTCATTAAGGATTACACATTCGCGGAGGACAACAAACAGGGCATTTTGACCGTGTTCATGAAGTACGGCGCGAATCGTGAAAGAGTTATAACGGGCATCAAGCGCATTTCCAGACCCGGACTTCGTCAATACTCGAAGAAGGCGGAACTCCCGCGAGTTCTCGGCGGACTCGGTATCGCAATTATCTCCACTTCAAAGGGGATCATGACCGATAAAGAAGCAAGGAAAGTCGGTCTCGGCGGCGAGGTCATCGCTTTTGTTTGGTAACGGAAATTCGGAGGTGCAGAGATGTCAAGAATCGGAAGAGCACCGATTACAATTCCCGCCGGCGTTACCGTAACGGTGGATGACAATAATCAGGTGCATGTAAAAGGTCCGAAGGGTGAACTTTCCCGGACGATCAATCAAGATATGAAAATAAGCATCGAGGACGGCGTTCTTACGGTGGCGCGTCCTTCCGATGATAAGACGCACAGAAGTCTTCACGGACTTTCCCGCTCGCTCATCAACAACATGGTTTTGGGCGTTACGCAAGGGTTCAGCAAGAATTTGGAGATTAACGGCGTAGGTTATCGTGCAACCAAACAAGGCAAAAATTTGAATCTTGCGCTCGGTTATTCTCATCCGGTTATCATTGAACCGCCTGCGGGAATTACTCTTGAGGCTCCCACCGCGACTTCAATCGTTGTCAGCGGTATCGACAAAGAGCTTGTCGGTGCGGTTGCCGCCGATATTCGCAAGTGGCGTTTGCCCGAACCTTATAAAGGCAAAGGCATCAAATACGCCGGCGAACATATTCGTCGCAAGGAAGGTAA
The DNA here is from genome assembly GCA_905236255.1 of uncultured Selenomonadaceae bacterium. Lineage (GTDB taxonomy): Bacteria > Bacillota > Negativicutes > Selenomonadales > Selenomonadaceae > Quinella. The sequence goes on from CAJOPK010000162.1 coordinate 3,327, forward strand.
AGCCGGAGCCAAAGGCAAGAAGTAATTTGAGGTGAAAAGTTTCAAATAAACTTTTCGCCTTATGACTTGTCACTTAAAAGAAGGGAGAGTTTGAAGTGCTTCTCAAAGCAGATAAAAATAAATTGCGCCAAAAGCGGCATTTGAGAGTCCGGAACAAAGTTCACGGCACGGCACAACGTCCGCGCTTGAATGTTTTCCGCAGTCTGTCGCACATTTACGCGCAAATCATAGATGACGAAAAAGCCGTAACTCTCACGGCTGCAAGTTCAATGGACAAAGATTTCAAAGGCAACGGCGGTAACGTCGAAGGCGCAAAAGCGGTCGGCGCGGCAATCGCCAAAAAAGCTTTGGAAAAGGGTATTACCGAAGTTGTATTTGATCGCGGAGGTTACATTTATCACGGTCGCATCGCGGCACTTGCCGAAGCGGCTCGTGAAGGCGGTCTGAAATTTTAAGAGGAGGAGGTCGAAAAAATGCCCGGAAAAGAAAATGAAACTCCCGAATTCGAGGAGAGAGTTGTTTTTATAAATCGTGTTGCGAAGGTTGTCAAAGGCGGTCGCCGTTTTTCCTTCAGCGCGTTGGTCGTTGTCGGAAACAAAAACGGCAAAGTCGGAGTCGGTCTCGGCAAAGCTGCGGAAGTTCCGGAAGCCATTCGCAAAGGCGTTGACGATGCAAAGAAAAATTTGATTGAAGTTGCATTGAAAGATCGTTCCATTCCGCACGGTGTTGTCGGGGTGTTCGGTGCGGGTCGCGTACTTTTGAGACCGGCTTCCGAAGGTACCGGCGTTATTGCCGGCGGTCCGGCGCGTGCGGTTCTCGAATTGGCGGGAGTTCGCGACATTCTCACAAAGTCGCTCGGTTCTTCCAATCCGAACAACATGGTTCGCGCAACTTTGGAAGGTTTGAAAATGCTCAAACGCGCCGAAGTTGTTGCCGAATTGCGCGGAAAATCCGTTCGTGAATTGTTTAATTGAGGAGGTCGGTCGAAATGGCAAAATTGAAAGTTACGCTGAAAAGAAGCCTTATCAGCCGTCCGGAAACTCAAAGAAAAACCGTCCGTTCACTCGGACTTCGCAAGATAAATTCCTTTTCGATTCTTCCCGATGATGCCGTAACTCGCGGACAAATTCACAAAGTCCGTCATTTGGTCGCGGTTGAGGAAGTCGAAGGTTAAGCGGAAGGGGGTTTATCGTAAATGAAATTGCATGAACTTAAACCGGCTGAAGGTTCGCGTAAAGACGCAAAACGCGTCGGTCGCGGTATCGGTTCCGGTCTCGGCAAAACTTCCGGTCGCGGTCACAAAGGTCAGAAAGCCCGCAGCGGCGGCGGAGTTCGTCCGGGTTTTGAAGGCGGTCAGATGCCGATTTACCGTCGTTTGCCGAAACGCGGTTTCAAAAATATTTGGCGCAAAGAATATGCCGAAGTCAATGTCGAAACTCTTAACCGTTTTGAAGACGGCTCGGTCGTTGACGCGGTAGCGTTGGTTGAATCCGGCATTTTGAAAAATGTTTTGGACGGAATCCGTATTCTCGGAAACGGCGAACTTACCAAAAAGTTGACGGTAAGAGCGCACGGATTTACAAAATCCGCCGTTCAAAAAATCGAAGCTGCCGGCGGCAAGGTTGAAAATCTTACCGAAACCGTCGAAGAAAAAGCTGAGGAGAATTAAAAGTGTTGTCGGCACTTTCCAATATCGTCAAAATTCCGGAATTAAGGCAGAGAATAATTTTTACGCTGATAATGTTTGCGGTTTTCCGAATGGGAACGCACATTCCGGTGCCGGGCGTTGATCCGACGGCTATCGAACAACTTTTCAACAACGGAAGTCTGTTCGGGCTGTTGGATCTCTTTTCCGGCGGCGCGTTCAGTAAATTCTCGATATTCGCAATGAGCATTACGCCTTACATCAACGCGGCGATCATAATGCAGCTTTTGACGGTCGTTATTCCGACTTTGGAACAATGGTCGAAAGAGGGCGCGGAAGGTCACAAGAAAACGACGAAAGTTACACGGCAATTGACCGTCGTGCTTGCGTTTTTTCAGGCAATCGGAATGTCAATCGGGCTTAAAGCGGCGATTTTAAATCCCAATCCGGTAAACATTTTGATAATTGCAATAACGCTTACCGCCGGGACGACGCTTTTGATGTGGATAGGCGAACAGATCACGACGCAGGGAGTAGGCAACGGGATTTCGCTGATAATTTTTGCCGGTATCGTTGCGGCTCTGCCGAAAAATATCGGTATAATTTACAGCTACGTCCAAGCCGGAACGATAAATTATTTCAGTGTTTTGCTTTTCGCGATTATTGCGGTTGCAATGATTGTCTTTGTAATTTTTGTCGAAGCGGGTTACAGACGTATTCCGATAACTTACGCAAAAAGAGTTGTCGGATCGCGGGCTTTCGGCGGACATTCAAGTCACATTCCGATTAAAGTCAATCCCGCCGGTGTTATTCCGATAATCTTTGCATCGTCGGTCTTAATGTTTCCGGTGACGGTCGCACAATTTGTGGAAGTTGATTGGGTCAAGCAGGCGGCGGCGCATTTGCAATGGGGAACGCCTTTGCAAACATCGATTTACGTTGTTTTGATAATTTTCTTCACATACTTTTATACGGCGGTCACCGTAAAAATTCCGGATATGGCGGATAACTTGAAAAAGTACGGCGCATTTATTCCGGGCATACGTCCCGGACAACCGACGGCAGACTATCTGGATTTTGTGTTGACGCGGATAACTTTGGCGGGTTCGATATTCCTTGCGTTTATCGCGGTCTTGCCGAATTTGATAGCCGGCGCGACACATATTCAGGGGGTTTATTTCGGCGGTACGGCACTTTTGATTGTCGTAAGCGTCGCACTCCACACGATGAAACAAATAGAAGCAATGGTCGTTATGCGGCACTATGAAGGCTTCATGAAATAAATTGGGAGGAAATCATTATGCAATTATTGTTGATGGGGCCTCCGGGTGCCGGAAAAGGTACGCAGGCGGCAGAACTCGTAAAAAAATTTGACATACCGCACATTTCAACGGGCGATATGTTCAGAGCGGCGGTAAAAGAAGGCACGGAACTCGGCAAAAAAGCGAAGGCTTGCATGGATTCCGGCAAACTTGTCCCGGACGATGTAACAATCGGTATCGTTCGCGACAGACTCGCCAAAAAAGATTGTGACAAAGGATTTATTCTTGACGGATTTCCGCGCACGGTCGAACAGGCGGATGCCTTGAAAGATATTCTTGAAGGCTTGAAACGTCCGCTCACAAAAGTTTTGAATATTCACGTTCCGAGCGAAGATTTGGTCGAACGGGCGGTCGGCAGAAGGATTTGCAAGAGTTGCGGCGCAACTTATCATGTAAAATTCAATGCCCCGAAAGTCGAAAATGTTTGCGACGAATGTAACGGTCAACTTTATCAACGCGCCGACGACAACGAAGAAACGATGAAAAATCGTCTTGCGGTTTATGAAGATTCGACGCGTCCGCTCATTGAATATTACAAAAAAGCCGGCGTTTATACGGAAATCGACGGCAGACAACCGATTGAAAAAGTCACCGAAGAACTCGTAAACGTCTTGTCCTCGGTGAAAGATTGAGGAGGACAATAGATGTCAAAACAAGACGTAATCGAAGTTGAAGGCAAGGTTTTGGAAGCCTTGCCGAATGCGATGTTTCAGGTTGAATTGGAAAACGGTCACACGGTACTTGCTCATGTTTCCGGCAAAATCAGAATGAATTTTATCCGCATTTTGCCGGGCGACAAGGTTACCGTCGAACTTACGCCTTATGATCTGTCCAGAGGCAGAATTACTTACAGATTTAAGTAAAAAGACGCAAGTTTTTGAAAAAAGGTAGACAATCAAGGAAAAAAGTGCTATAAAATAGCGCATTATGTTTAAGGAGGCGGTTACTGTGAAAGTAAGACCTTCGGTAAAGCGTTTGTGCGAAAAATGCAAAGTAATCAAGCGTAAAGGACGCGTCATGATCATTTGCGAAAATCCCAAGCACAAACAACGTCAAGGTTAAGGAGGTGAAAAAATATGGCACGTATAGCCGGTGTAGATTTGCCCCGTGACAAGAGAATCGAATATGCTCTTACGTATATCTACGGAATCGGACTTCCTTCATCTCAAAAAATTCTTGAGATGACCGGGATCAATCCCGATACCCGTGCAAAAGACCTCACGGAAGACGAAGTTGTCAAACTTCGTGATGTTATCGACAAAAATTTCGTGGTTGAAGGTGACCTTCGCCGCGACGTTCAAATGGACATCAAGCGACTCATTGATATTGGCTGTTATCGCGGACGCCGTCACCGTCTCGGCTTGCCT
>CAJOPK010000163.1 GCA_905236255.1 uncultured Selenomonadaceae bacterium
GCCGGGAACCGGCGACAAACGCGGACGCGTTGAATCAGGAATGAAACAGAAAAGTTTATAACTTTTTATAAGTTTTCAGTAACGGAAAGTTTCTTGATTAAAGTCAGCGTAATAGGAGCTACGGGCTACGCCGGCGCGGAACTCCTTTCAATTCTGCATCGACATCCGGAAGTCGAAGTCGCACATATAACTTCGGAAAGCAGTACCGGAAAAAATATTTCCGAACTCTACCCGCATTTGCGCGGCATTTATGACATGACGCTCGAAAGTTTGGAAGACATTGAAAAAATCGGAGCGGACAGCGATTTTGTTTTCATAGCTTTGCCGCACGGTCATGCAATGGACGTGGGCAAAAAACTTGAAAATCTTCCGGCGCGAATCATAGATTTGGGGGCGGATTACAGATTTAACGACACCGAAATTTATGAGGCTTGGTATAACGTCGAACACACGCACAAAGACGCGCCGCGTGTTTACGGGCTTGCCGAAATTTATCGCGACGAAATTCGCAAGGCAAAGATTATCGGCAACGCCGGCTGTTTTACGACCGCATCAATTTTGGCATTGGCACCGCTCGCAAAACATCATTTGATTGAAAACAATTCGATTATAGTTGACGCAAAGTCCGGAGTTTCCGGCGCGGGCAGAAGTCCAAAGCTCGGAAATCACTTCCCTGAACTTTACGACAATTTCAAGGCCTACAATGTTGCTCATCACAGACATACTCCGGAAATTGAACAGGTTTTGACCGATCTCGGCGGCGAAAAGATTTTGATAAACTTTACACCCCATCTTGTCCCCATGTCGCGGGGAATTTTGGCAACCTGCTACGCAAATTTGAAACCGGAAATTTCGGCTGAAATGATCGACGCGGTTTTCCCGAAAATGTACGGCAACGAAAAATTTATCCGGCTTTTGGGAAGAAATGCCTATCCGGAAACAAAATTTGTACGCGGCTCAAATTATTGCGATATTGCCTGGCATGTCGACGAAAGAACCGGGCGCGTTATCGTCCTTTCCGCAATCGACAATCTTGTCAAAGGCGCGGCGGGTCAAGCCGTACAAAATTTAAATATTGCGGCGGGTTTTGACGAATCGACCGCGCTTGACGTTGTTCCGATGTATCCTTAAAAATAAAGACGGGGACATCACTCGTCGCAGCAGATTTGAAGTTTTAATCAAAAAATATTCGTTTTTTTACGTTTTTTTCACTTTTTTGATTATAATGTTTCGCAAAAGAGGTGGGCGAAATGAAAAAATTTTTGGCAACGGCGGCGGCATTTTTCACCTTGACCTGTTCAAATTTTGCCGCTTGCGAGATTCGTACTTATGAAGGAGTCGGCGAATACATAATGAGCGACTTTGAAACTCCGGACATGGCAAAACAACGCGCCAAAGAACGTGCGGAAAAAGCTGCTCAGGAAATGGCCGGCGTGTTTGTAAAAAGTAACGTAAAGGTTGTAAACAAACAACTTCAATCGGAAGAAATTGAAGTTTTGACGGCAGGCGTCATGCAAATAAAAGCCGTTGATTACGAAACTTTTTTGGGTGAAGGCGGCGGACTTTTGATCCGCGCAAAAGTTACTGCCGACATAGACACGAATAAAATTGACGAAAAACTTGCGATGAACGAATCCGAGAGAAACGCCCTGATTGAGCAAAATCGCGCTTTGCGGGATTCTGTTGCGGAACGGGAAAGACAGCTCGCCGAACTGAAGGAAAAACTTGCGGCGGCGGAACGCGACAATTCCGTGGCAACCTCTCCTTTGATTCATATGCAACTTACAAACGCCTTCAATCAAGCCGGCAACGCTTTCCTTTCCACACAAAGATTTAAAGCCGGAAACGAAGCATATACTCGCGGCGATTACAACGGCGCAATAATTGCTTACACGGAAGCGATCGAATTTGACAATTCAAATGCGGCGGCCTATCTTTATCGTGGAAGTGCTTTCGGAACGCTCGGCGATTACATGAAGTCTGCGGCAGATTACACAAATGCCATCCGGCTTGACGGAAACAACGCCAATGCTTATGTCGGTCGGGGAATTGCGTATTATTACATGGGAAATTATGCGGCGGCTGTTGCCGATTTGACTGCCGCAATTCAGGCGGATCCTCAAAATGCAAAGGCATATTACACACGTTCGGTTTGCTATTCCGCCCTTTACCGCGGTTATGAAGCGCGTGAGGATTACGAAACGGCTTACCGGCTCGGTTGGCGTAATTAACGGC
>CAJOPK010000164.1 GCA_905236255.1 uncultured Selenomonadaceae bacterium
CACGCACATAACCGACGCGCATAAAAAATCACCTCCGCTACAGTTTAATCGTTCGCGAAGGTTTTATCAATATGAGTTTAAGAAAAATATTGTCAAGAGTAAAAGAAATTTACCGACTGGATTTTATACACTTTCGGCGGGTGGAAAAATCTGTCCGGCTCCGGTGTCAATTTGGGGTACAGCTTGATTTCCGAAGTGACAGACGACGAAAAATACAGATATTCTCAAAACGTTTCGGATTTTTTCACGGAATACAGAAAAGTCGATAATTACACGATTTGTCGTGCCAACGGCGTAATTTCAAATAAATTTGAAAACAACTACGATTATTTTGTGGATACTGAGCCCTTCACAGGTTATGTAAAACAAATTTGGAATTTCCTTTCCGAAAATCAATCGAATACCTGTTTGACGATAAAGGGCATCGGCGGAATAGGAAAAACCGCGCTTGTTCATCACGTTTGCACGAAATATTTATTTGAGTCCGCGACATTGTCTCCGAAATTTAATTGTGTAATTTTCTGTTCCGCAAAAGACAGAGAACTTCGGCTGAATACAATGAGAGAGCGGGCGGAAATTTATGAAATTGATTCGGAAAAAAGAGTTTCCTCCTACCGGGACATTCTCCGCTTGATAAGCAGAGTTTTATATTTGAACGTCGAGCCGGATTGCGAAGAAAACATTTCAAAAATTGAGGACGCGATTTTAAAAGAAAACGGCGTTTTGCTTATCGTTGACGATTTTGAAACTTTGGACGACGAAGAAAAAGATAAAGTCGTAAAATTGATTGACAAAATGAAAATATCACGCCACAAAGTTTTAATTACCACGCGCTCTCAATATCTCACCGGTATTCATTTCGATATCGAAAAAATGAACGAAGCGCAGGTAATTTCCTTCATGGAACGCAGATTTGCAAAAAATCTCAGACTCAATCGCAATTCCGACAATCTCCGCAAATTTCATGATTTGATAAACAAATTCGGCGCGGAAAAAATTTACAAACTCACGGAGGGACTGCCGCTTTTGGCGATACAGGCGGCAACTCTCATGACCCTGAACAATTTTTCGGAAAGTATTTTTTCAAAAAAATCCGGAGGAGCGACGGAGGAATTTTTACTCGGTCGATTGTACGATTATTTCGCCGCGCAGACTTTGAAAATGCTCTTTTGGATTATCGCTTTTTTCGTCAAATACGAAGTTTATCAAATTCCGTCGGACTCCGTCAGAAATTTTTACACTCTGATGTGCCGCCCTCGAAAAATAAGTGATGCGGATTTCAAAAAAGATTTGGACGAATTGAAAAAGTACAACGTGATTCAAATTGAAAGTGATTACATTCAGGTAGTCAATAAAATTTCTTACGGTTTCTTCGACAAATATTCCGAAGAATTTCGCAAAATAAAAAAGACCGGCGATTTTTTCGACGAACGAATTTTTCAACTTACCGCAAAATACGGAGCGAGTGAAGGAATTTTGAAATACGTCGAATTGCCGGACTCGGAAATTGATGAAAATATGGTAAAACTTTTTGCATTTGAAAACGTCTTGAAGTATCGAAACGAATACCGTTTAAAAATTTTGGATGCGTTTTTGAAAAAATGTTTCGCTGCCGGCGACAAAGAAAAAATTTCGGAAATTTATTCGGAGAGCAAAAAATATTTCGACAAGAACGATACTTACTTGAAGTTGTTTAAAAAATACGAAACGGCATTGCCGAATTTTGAAGTTAAATCACCGGAAAAATCCGTGACGATTCCGAAAAAAATCGTCGAATCCGTTCCGAAGCCGGAGCCTCCGAAGAATGATTTTCAGGCATTGACGAAAGAGCTGGAAGAACTCAGAGATAACGCAGATGAGATTTTGCTTATCAAACACCATGCGCACAGGGAAGATAAATTTCACGAATTGATGGCGAAACTCGGAATACTTTGCAACGTAAAACTCGGCTTTGCGCTTGAAAAATTTTCCGATGAACATTTGCAAGATGCACGAAATACCGGAGAGCTCATTATGGAGATAAGCAGAACCGGAAAATTGAATTGTCTTGAAAATGAAAATTGCAAACGGTTGTTTTCTCTGATCGAACAAAAAATGTCGGAAAGAGTTTTCCCGGAATAAAAATTTTTCAACTCAATGCCGCATCCATTATAGCGATTTTCAAAAATAAAATCAGTATCCGGAATGCTGAAACCAGCCTTGACAAACCGAAGCTACAATTCTGAAAACAGCAGCTTTCACAGCGTTTCTCAAAAGTTTGACATCACGAATTTTCCACTTACGAAAAAATGTTTTCATTTTTGACCAAAGTTTTTCAATCGGATTTAAATCCGGACTGTATGGCGGCAAGTACAAAGGTAACGCATTTGCGGATAAAATCAATTCTTCAACGCCTTTTACTTTGTGAATACTCAAATTATCC
>CAJOPK010000165.1 GCA_905236255.1 uncultured Selenomonadaceae bacterium
CAACAGGAGTGCCGCCAATCCCAACATTGCAAAAAAACTTTTCTTCATGATAAAAACCTCCCAAATTCGTGGGGAATTATAGCCCGATAGTTTTTCGTCGTCAAGAAAATTTATTTTTGATTGTATCAGAAAATCTTGCCAGCCATGAACCACCAACGCTGACGCGTGCTGTCGAGAGTGACGGCTTTGTTGTTTCCGATCTTCCGGGCATAATCGACTTTGATGAAATAATCATTCGGTTTTGCGTAAGCCGTTCCCAAGCCCCACGAGCGGATCGTGTGAATGTCATCGGATTTCAAGCCGGAACCGCCGATGTCAAAGAACAGATTGAAGGTCAAGCCGCTGACTTTCGGGTGCCAGATAAATTCGGTCTTGCTCAAATACCCTTTGTCGCCGGAGCCTTCACTGTCGGCATAACCCCTGACACCATGTGCGCCGCCGAGCTGAATTTGTTCGGAGCCGTTCAAATTCTTGCTTGCCTCCTGCCACAACATATTTGTATGACCTTCCCAATATTTTCCGAGATTCTTTCTGTAATCGAGAGTGACTTCGCCGCGTGCAAAATCTCCCATAATTCTGCCGTAAAGCAAATTGGTCAATTCATTTCTGCCGCTGACATGACCGCCGTAAACCTTTACGCCGTAATTGAAAATACTGTTGTGTTTTCTCAAGTAACCGCTCAATCCGGTTGACGCGACACTCAAATATTTCTTGCCGTTATAATTTATGAGTTTAATGTGATCTTTGATATTCCTGAATTTATAATCATAAGTCCAATCGAGTCCGTACTTGACGGATTTAAAAATCGGCGTTGATCCGTAAATACGGAAATCATAAGAATCGCCGCCGTTGCCGAGATAAGACATGGGACCGCTGACATAATAACTTGTCCGCCCGAATGAAATTCCCGCGCGGGAAGTTGCCTGCCTGTCGGTTATGATGCTGTAATCAATTACAAAGTTGTTCAAATCTTTTGTGGAAATTAAGCCGGTCACTTCCAATTTACTGCCGCGATTGTCTATGTTGAACATATCATACAGCAGACCGAAACGATAACGACCGGTATTTTTGTTTCCGTAGTTTTCGGTGTACAAAATGCCGCGATTCTTCTGATCGTCCTTAACGTGAATGTGAAGATCGATTTTCTTTGACGTTGCGTCCGGGACAAGTTCGCCGCGAGCCATTACGCCGCCGATTGCGTTTACTCTGTAAAGCAAATCTTCAATACGCACGTCTTCGACATATTGAGAGGCCTCAATATTTTTTGCGACGTTCTCCAAAATATCGTTTGCAAGATGACTTTCGTTGTGCATTATGACCTTACCGAAAGTCGCACTTATCAAATTTATCTGCACGTTGCCGCCGGAAGCGTTCTGCTCCGGAATGTAAGCGACCGCCGCCAAATAACCTTCCTGCCGGCAATATACTTTGATTTCGTTTGCAATTTCGCGCAATTCCCGGATCCCGACGTTTGTGCCGAGATAGGGATTTATGATGTGTTGGAGTTGAGGCTGTTTAATCGGAAGATCGGAATTTACCGTGACATTTTGCAGGAGAAAAGTATCCGCGCCCTGTTTGCGCTCAACCTGAACCTGTTCCCGAGCCTCACGACGCAGGGACTCCGCAGTCTGCTCCATGTCGGATGCCTGATACGCCGTTCCCGGAAATACAATCATACTTCCGATCAGAGCCGTAAAAATTTTTTTTCTCAATTTACAATTCACCGCCGTTGAATAACCTGAATTTTATCCGGAAAACCCGGAGGTTTTTATTCTTCAAAGCAGTTTTTATTCCTGCAAAATTTTTACCGGACAATGTATATATTTGAATCTTCCGGGAAAAAATAACCCGAAACGCTTTGATAAATTTTACCGAAAAATCTTTTGCTTTCACATTCGGCAACGCTTATAAAAACAAAACCTTTTTTGGCGTCCGAATTTTCTTCGGTTTTATCTCTGTAATTTACATTTGACGTATGTTCGTAATTCCTTATGACTTTGGAAATATCCCCGTGTAATGCAAAAACCCTGACATTTATTTTGCCGAGTCTTTCGGATTTTGCCGGCTGACTTACCGCAACTTCAATTTGACGATCGGCAGCCGGTAACCAAGATCCTTTTTCCGGAACAAGAGCCGGATTTTCCCGAACTTTTTCCACAGACTCAAAAAGTGCATTTTCCGCAGCAAATTTCAATTCCGTTTCCGTTTGAAAATCGGCGACTTCGTAAGAATGATTTTTTTCAACTTCCGAAAAACCTTTAACAACGATACAAACCGCCAAAAGAAAACAAATTCCGATTATCGTCAAAAATCCCCGTTCGTTCATCACAATCCCTTTATCGTCCGGCAACCCGGCATAAAAACGGAAGTATTTATTTCAATTTCTTTTCCGGTTACCATGCTTTTCATCGCAAGTTTTATGTGCAAAATCTTTTTTGAAGGAACGAATCCGGCAGGAACAAAATTTTCGTGAGGGGTTGAAAATTGAAATTTTGTGACGGCGGTATCGCCGAAATAATTTCCGCCGGTAATCGGTGTTGTCAGATTTTGAGAAACTCTTTTTACCACAATATGAGAATGACCGTCGTTTGTTGTTGTTCCGATATATCTGCGCGTGTCGTAAATATCTCCGTAACCCGTATAATTCGTACCGGATTCGGCGTTTGTATGAAAAATGAAAATCACTTGTTGATTTTCGGGATTGAATTGAACGCTGTCGGCGGCACGGGCATCGGCGGTAATTCGTGAAATAACGTCGTGTATTTCGGTTTCCAAAACATAATCGGCAATTTGATTTTTTGAAATTTGGACGGCTTTCAAGGTGACGTTCGCCAGCGAATACAGGAGAAAAATTACAAGCGGCAGGGAAATTGCAAATTCCGCCGCAATAAAACCTTTGTTATCCGATTTTAAATTTTTCAAGCCGATCACCTTCAATTTAATCCGAAATTTGATTTTATTAATTTTAGCATATTCGACAACGATATTCAAAATTTCAAAGCATTTCGTGTGCCGAAATAGTCCGGCAAATGTGCAGGAATAATCCGGAGTTTCAAAGAATATAAAAGCAAAATTTTTTGAGCAGAGGAGATTATGAGATGTTTAAGAAAACAAAAATTATCTGCACGCAGGGACCTTCGACTGACGCGCCGGGAGTTATCGAGGCTTTGCTTGAAAACGGCATGAATTGCGCCCGTTTCAATTTTTCGCACGGTACGCATGAAGAACATAAAAAACGTATCGATGCGGTCAAAGAGGCGGCAAAGAAAACCGGTAAAATTGTTTCGCTTATCCTTGACACGAAAGGACCGGAAATGCGCTTGGGAGAATTTGCCGCCGGTGAAGTTCAACTTCAAGCCGGAAACAAATTTACTTTGACTTACGACGACGCGCCCGGTGACGAAACTCATGTTTCGGTCAATCACAAATTGCTTTATACGGAAGTCAAGCCCGGCGATAAACTCCTTTTGAGTGACGGACTTGTCGAATTGAAAGTCGATTCGATCGAAGGCAAAGACATTCACACGACAATTTTAAATTCCGGGAAAATGAGTACCCGGAAAAGAGTTGCCGCGCCGGGAATAGCTCTCGGACTTCCCGCAATTTCCGAACAGGACGAAAAAGATATTGTTTTCGGAATTGAAAACAACATGGACTTTGTTGCGGCAAGTTTCATTCAGCGCGCTTCGGATGTTGAGATTATCCGCAATTTGATAGCAAAGCACGGCGGTCACATGGAGATTATTCCGAAAATCGAAAATCTTGCCGGCGTTCGCAATATTAACGACATTATCGCCGTTTCCGACGGAATAATGATTGCACGCGGCGATCTCGGCGTTGAAATTCCGGCTGAAGATGTTCCGATCATTCAAAAAGAGATTATCAAAAAATGTAATTCCGTCGGCAAGCCTGTTATAGTCGCAACTCAAATGCTTGAATCAATGACGACCAATCCCAGACCGACCCGCGCGGAAGTTTCCGATGTCGGAAATGCGATTTTGGACGGAGCCGATGCAATAATGTTAAGCGGCGAAACGGCCGGCGGAAAATATCCGGTTGAATCCGTTTCTACCATGAGCAGAATTGCGCAGAGAATGGAAGAGTCGCTCGAATACAAAGAGATTTTCACGGAAAAAGGCGTTCACAAAAAATATTCGCAGACCGACGCGATTGCCCATGCGACCGTTCAACTTGCCTACGAATTGAGCGCGTCCGCAATTATCACGCCGACAAAATCCGGTTACACCACCCGTGTCGTTTCAAAATATCGCCCGAAAGCGACGATTGTGGCATTTGCGCCGAATCACATGGTCGCCCGTCATCTGAATTTGCGCTGGGGCGTTGTCCCGATTCCCGGCGTTCCCTGGATAAATCCGGACGAAATGGTTCAGTTTGCGGCGGACAGCGCACTCAAAAACGGTTACGTCAAAAAAGGCGACACGGTAATTTTGACTTCCGGAATGAAATACGGCGAAGGCGGGACAAGTTCGATTCAAGTTCACACAATCTGAAATTTTCTCGGAGGAACTTAAAATGAAATCAAATGAAATTAAAAATTTCGGCATACTCGGCTGGCCGGTGGGACATTCACTTTCGCCGCATATGTTCCGGGCGGCTTTCGACAAAGCGGGGTTTCCGGATTACAATTACATTCCGATTCCCGTTCAAGCCGGGCGGCTCATGCTTGCCGTTGACGGGTTGAAGTGGCTTGATTTTCGCGGCTGCAACGTAACGATTCCTCACAAAACTTCCGTCATGAAATTTTTGGACGCAATCGATGCCGACGCAATTATTGTGGGGGCGGTCAATACGATAGTAAACGACGGCGGAATTTTGACAGGCTACAATACCGACGTTACCGGATTTATTTCGGCGTTGACGGAGGCAAATTTTATGCCGGAAGATTGTCATGCGGTTGTTTTGGGAGCCGGCGGTGCCGCCCGTGCCGTTCTCTGGGGACTTTGCAAGCGCAAGGCGGAATATATCACGGTTGCCGCACGGAACGGAGAAAAAGCCGCCAAACTTGCACACGATTTTGCAAGTTATGCCGGAGTCGAAGGAATGGATTGGACTTCGGAAGAATTTAACGAGGCGATTCAAACGGCGGATATTTTGATTAACACAACGCCGCTCGGAATGACTCCGAATGTTGACGAAATGCCGCCGGTCGACTTGAGTCTTTTGCCGGAAGGCGCGCTTGTTTACGACATAATTTACACGCCGGCAAAAACGAAACTTTTGCAAAAAGCGGAAGAACTCGGCTATCCGACTTTAAACGGTCTTTCAATGCTCCTTTTGCAGGGAAAAGAATCTTACAGACTTTACACCGGCGAACTCCCCAATGAGGAAGTAATGCTGAAGGCTTTGAAGGAAGAACTCGGTCTTTGATTGATAAAAAATGTTTTCCCCGTTATGCGCGGTGATGAATCGCGCTTTTTTGTTGTGATACGCCGAAAAGAAGAAAATTATTCCGAAAGCAAACGAATATTTTTTTCAAATTCGACTTCGGAATTTTTGCCGTCAAAATTCCATTCGACCGTGACTTTTGCTTTTCTCATATTTGTATGTGATCCGTTGCTTACTTCCGTTTTGACGGAAAAAGTAATCGGATTGTTTTGTCCGAGATTTTTTGTCGTCAAATCTTCACTCAATCCCAGATAACCGATTTTTCCGGTCGATAAATTTCCGGCGACCGCCCGGCTTTCAAGTTCGGCAAATTGTTCGTTTGCAAGGTGAATTGCGGTCAATCTCAAAGTTGATTGTGAAGTTTTCAAAATTGAACCTGCATTGATCAAAATCGCCGCCGCAAACGAAATTATCACGGTCAAAAAAATTATGCTCAAAAGCATAAAACCGCGTTCATCTTTCAAACTTTTCATCTTCAATGTTCTTCCCAAAGTCCGCGCCAACGACCGACCGAATCAAAATATACATTCACTTTTCCGGCGGAAGGCGAACCGAAAGTTATATGACCGGTAAGCGAGGGCAAATTTGAAGGCTTGAAATAAAAAGATTCACTTTTTCCAAAATTTATCCCGCCGGAAAGAAAATGAGTTTCACGAATGTTATATTTCCCGCGACTCAAGTAATAATAAGAATTTTTTCCGTATTTTAAAATGTTCATGGTAATATTCGTATCGGTTCCCGTTCCCATGGAAAAATTTCTCCGATCAAACCCGGTAAGCCGGGAACTTGTCTGCATAAATCTGACTTCCGAATAAAATCTTTTGATTTCATAATCAAGGGCAATTTTTTCAAGCATTTTGGAAATTTTCGGGACGGCGGCGGCAATCAAAATCGAAACGACAACCGTCACCAAAATAATTTCCAAAGTTATGAAACCTCTTTGATTCATGGCAAGACCTCAAAAAAATTTACGTCGGGTACAAATTGCAAAAACGCGCCGATTGACAGAAAAACCCCGAAAGGAATTTTCATTTCCGAATTTCGATTTTTGATAACGAGCGGGATCGTGAAAATTGCCGCCAAAACCGATGCCGTAAAAATTGCCGGGAACAGTCCTTTGCCGAGCCATAATCCCAAAACCGCAACAAATTTTACATCGCCGCCGCCCATATTGCCGGGTTTTAATTTGTAAAGCAAAAACATTGTCAAAAATCCGATTATCGAATAAAGGAGGGATTCTTCAAAGGACACGAAACTTTCAAAAAAATTCAGCGGCAGAAATACCGTTGCCGCCGCCGAAAGAACTTTGTCGTAAATCATGCCTTCCCGGAGATCCGTAATTGCAACGACCGCCAAAAAAATTGTAAAGATCGATTCACTTAACATTTGAATTTTCCCGATCCGTCGGCAAAATTATTTCCACGTTTAAATTTTTTGCCGCCTTCAAAATTTCGCGGGAAGGAGAAATTTCCGTTACAAGCCCGTTTACGTTTTCAAAGCCGGCATATTTGTAAGTTCCTTCAAATCCGATTTTCCTTGATTCGGCAATTATATACGCGCTTTTGCTTAAATTCAAAATTTGCGCCTTGTGAATACCTTTTGCGGCATCGTTTGAAGTCAGGGAATTTTTCAGAAAATCCGCGCCGACCGTCCCGACAAAAGAAATTTCCGGGCGAAAGTTTGAAAGGAAATTCATATTAAGGCTGTCGTAAAATCCGTCGCGTTCGGATCCCAATTTTCCTCCGGCGAAAACAACTTCGATTTTCGGATTTCTTGCCAAAATTACGAGAACGTCAATCATATTCGTAATGACTCTGAATTGATTTTCGGATCTTGCCAAAATTTCAGCCATCGCAATACTGATCGTCGAAATGTCCAGAAAAATCAATTCGCCGGGATTTATCAATTTGACCGCCGCCGCCGCAATTTTTCTCTTTGCCTCAACGTCACGGATACGTCTTTTTTCCGATTCCGCCGGCTGTAATTTTTCTTTGACGACGACCGCGCCGCCGTAAGTCCTTTTGAGTTTTCCTTCCGTTTCCAAATTTCCCAAATCTTTACGAATGGAATCTTCGGTTACGTCAAACATTTGAGCCAAATCCTTTACGAAAACCTTTCCGTTTTCGATCAAAAGTTCCAAAATTTTTTTCTGTCTTTCTTCGGGGAACATTTCACAAAACCTCCCGCACTTTTTTTAACTTGCCCATTCTACCGGAAATGTGTAAAATACGGAAGAATTTTTGATTGCGGATGCACGGGCGTTTCATAAAGCGGGAAATTTTAATGTTAAACCTCAAAATGAATAAAAATCTTTAACCAACTTTTCTTTGTCCGGCAACAAAGAAAAGTTACAAAAGAAAATGCCTCCATATGTCGCGAGCAACGCCGTCCCGGCGTC
>CAJOPK010000166.1 GCA_905236255.1 uncultured Selenomonadaceae bacterium
CTGACGAGAAAAGACGAACCGGAGCATAAAGGAAAATAATAAATTTGTTAATGAATTTTAATATTTTTATCGTTTTTCATAACATTTACTTACAATAAAAATTTTGTATAATTGTCGAAAAGTTAAATTCTCTTGCGGGAGGAGTGATTTTTGAATTGAAAAATATTGCGGTATTGGGATCCACCGGATCCATAGGAACTCAGGCTTTGGACGTTGCAAGAAATTTGCCGGGCGAATTTAAAATTTCGGTATTGGCGGCAAATTCAAACGTCGAACTCTTTGCAAAACAGATCGAAGAATTTAAACCGGCACTTGCCGTTTTGGCGGACGAATCGGCTTACAAAAAATTGAAGGAAAAGAATTTTCCCGGCACGCAGATTGCGGGCGGCAGAAAGGCTTTTATCGACGCGGCAACTTTTCCGGAGGTTGGAATTGTTTTGACTTCCATGAGCGGTTTTGCCGGATTGGAGCCGACGATAAAGGCGATTAAGTGCGGCAAAAATATTGCGCTCGCAAACAAAGAAACTCTGGTCGTTGCCGGCGAAATTGTCATGAAACTTGCCGACGAATACAAAGTCAAAATTTTGCCGGTTGACAGCGAACACGGCGCATTTTTTCAGTGTCTGCAGGGGGAAGATTCAAAGTCAATTAAGAAACTTTTGCTTACGGCTTCCGGCGGGCCTTTTCGCGGGAAGAAAGCTGAAGATTTAAAAAATGTGACGGTCAATGAAGTTTTGGCGCACCCGACTTGGAACATGGGAAAAAAAATTACCGTCGATTCGGCATCACTCGTCAACAAAGGTCTTGAAGTCATTGAGGCAAAAAGATTGTACGGTGTGGAATACGATCAAATTCAAGTCGTCGTCCACCCGCAAAGCATAATTCATTCGATGATTGAGTTTTGCGACGGCTCGGTTATCGCACAGCTTGCGAATCCGGATATGCGCCTTCCGATTCAATACGCGCTGACGTATCCGCGCAGAATGAAATCACCGATAAAGAGTTTGGATTTTTGGGAGATGCGCGATCTTACTTTTGAAAAGCCGGACTGCGAAACTTTCAAGGGATTAAAATTTGCATTTGAGGCCGGGCTTGCCGGCGGAACTTTACCCTGCACTTTTAATGCGGCAAATGAAGTTGCGGTTGCGGAATTTTTGAAGGGGCGCATAAAATTTTCCGATATTTACGACGTAATCGAAAATGCGATGATTAAGCGTGAAGTTCGCCAAAATTTGACGCTTGAAATGTTGATTGAAGAGGATTCCGCGACGCGTAAATTGTCTGCGGAATTTATCGACGGGAGGTAATTTGCTTTGATATTGACAACGGCGGCTGCCGTATTTGTATTCGGCTTGCTTGTATTGGTGCATGAATTCGGACACTTCATAACGGCAAAATTGACCGGTATGAGAGTTGACGAATTTGCGATAGGATTCGGACCGAAGTTGATAAGTTTTCGGCGCGGTGAAACGATTTACTCGATCCGTGCAATACCTTTGGGCGGATTTAACGACATTGCCGGAATGGAGCCGGAGGACAATCCGGCGGGAGAGCGCGGATATTGCGAAAAGCCGGTACTCTCGCGAATGATTGTTATTTTGGCGGGTGCGTTTATGAATTTCGTTTTGCCGGTGGTTTTGTTCTTTGGAATTTTCGCATTTTTGGGAACACCGAAACCCGATTCGGAACCGGTTTTCGGTGCGGTCATGGAACAGGGTGCGGCGGCTCATGCCGGACTTCAAGCCGGCGACAAAATTTTAAAGATTGACGACAAGCCGATTTCTTCTTGGGAAGAGTTCGGCAATTACATGCAAAACGTCAATCCGGATCAACAAATTGTCATGACGTATGAACGGGACGGAAAGATCGGAAGCGCGATCATCACCCCCGAATACAACGAAAAGGCTCAGCGCGCTTTAATCGGAGTCCGCAGCAAACTCGCTTACGAACCGCAATCCGTTTCCGATTCGGTTTCTCTTGCCTTTGAACGGACGGGAGAAATTGCAAAGTTCATGATCGTGATGATCGGTGAAATTTTTAAAGATCCGGGCGAAGCCGATATTGCCGGACCTTTGGGAATTGCTCAAATGGCGGGGCAGGTTGCGGAAACCGGATTTATTCCGCTTTTGAATTTTGCCGCGCTTTTGAGTTTGAACTTGGGAATAGTAAATCTTTTGCCGGTTCCGGCACTTGACGGCGGTCATTTCGTCGCGTTGGTAATTGAGGCGGTCAGAGGAAAACCGCTCGGAAGCAAGGCAACTGCTTACACTCAAAGATTCGGAATTGCACTTTTGCTTTTGCTCACAATTTTTGCAACAAAGAACGACATAGTAAGATTATTTTTCTAAAAAGGAAGTAATATAAGGCACAAATAATTGACATTGGTATCGATAACGATTAAAATTCAGCCGCACTTGCCCGGCATGCCGGCGATTGCGTGAAATGCGGAGTTTGTGAAACACGTTGCCCGTTCGGCGTAAAAATTCGCGAAAACATGAGCCGGGCAAAGGAGATTTTCGGCTGTTGATTTGGAGATGATATAAATGGCTCTTCAGGGGATTGAAGGTATTCAAGGCTTGGAATTTGCCAAAAGGATTGACGGAGTTCGTCAACGTATTGCCGAAATTGAAGAAAGATTCGGTGTCGGCGGCGAGGGCGGAAGTTTTCAAGCGACTTTGGAGCGCGAAATTGCACGCGGTCAACATGACAAAAAAGTTCAACCTTCGCAAAAATCTGCGGAAGTTCAAAAGATGCCGGGTACAACTCAACCGGTCAACGAAAATGATGCGATAAATTCCGCAAAAGTTGCCGCCGCCTTGAAATCCGGCGAAAGCAATACGCAAAATTTCACCGCTCGAAAATTGCCCGGTGAGGACGTTTTACAAAACAGAATAAAATTAAATCCGGCGGAAAACAATCCCGGTGCGGCAATTTCTGCGGAAACCGCGGAAGAAATTGAAAACAAAGTTCCGGAGCGTGAGGATAAAGTTTACTCTCCGGAAGTCGAATATAACGAAAACGGGACGGTCAAAGAACTCTTGGAAACGGCCGCCGAAAAATACGGAGTAAGTCCCGATCTCGTAAAAGCCATAGCGACAGCCGAATCGAATATGAATCAGGACGTTGTTTCGGAAGCCGGCGCGATCGGAGTAATGCAACTTATGCCTTCGACGGCGGCGGGATTGGGAGTCGATCCTTACGACAGAGTGCAAAACATTGACGGCGGAACAAGATATTTGAAACAAATGCTTGATACTTTCGGCGGAAATGTTCGCCATGCCGTTGCCGCTTACAATGCCGGACCGGGTGCCGTTTCAAAATACGGCGGAGTTCCCCCTTACGGCGAAACCAAAAATTATGTCGGCAAGGTAATGGATATGTTGAAGTGAAAGTCAACTTGCAAAATAAAATACCGTCCTTTGAAAATTTTCTCCGGGCGGTATTTTTTATTTCGTCAAAAAATCTTTTCAGCAGGTATGACAAACGTCATAAATTCCGGCGCGTTTCAAAGTTTCGACAACGGTTTCTCCGATATGGGCGACGGTATCCGCAACTTCGATTCCGACCGCGTTCAATGCTTTGATTTTATCCGCAGCCGTACCCTTGCCGCCGGAAATGATTGCGCCGGCGTGTCCCATGCGTTTGCCGGGAGGAGCCTGACGACCCGCAATAAATGCGGTAACCGGTTTGTCCGGCATATTTTCTTTAATCCATTTTGCGGCATCTTCTTCGGCAGTGCCGCCGATTTCGCCGATCATCAAAACGGATTTTGTTTCCGGATCATTTTTGAAAAGTTCCAAAACGTCGATAAAGTCCATTCCTTTAACCGGATCCCCGCCGATACCGATTGAAGTCGTAATTCCTATTCCGGCGTTCATCAGCTGGAAAGCCGCTTCATAAGTCAAGGTTCCGGAGCGTGAAACAAGTCCGACGTGACCTTTTTTCTGAACGTTGCCCGGAATTATTCCGAGTTTACATTCGTCGGTTGTCATTATGCCCGGACAATTCGGTCCGATAAGGCGGGTTTTCTTGCCTTCCATGTAACGGCGAACTTTTATCATGTCCTGCACCGGAATATGTTCGGTAATGCAGACGACCAAATCAAGTCCGGCTTCAACGCCTTCCATAATCGAATCGGACGCAAAACGCGCCGGAACGTATACGACGGACGCGGTTGCTCCCGTCGCCTTTACCGCGTCTTCAACGGTATTGAAAACCGGAACGCCTTCAACTTCCTGCCCGGCTTTACCCGGAGTAACGCCGCCGACAATTTTCGTGCCGTAATTAAGCATTTGTTTCGTGTGGAAAGTCGCCGCCTTGCCGGTAATCCCCTGAACGATAACTTTTGTATCTTTATTTACCAAAATTCCCATTTATGATTCACCTCAACCTTGATTGACAAGACGGACGATTTCCTCCGCGCCGCCTTCCATAGTTTCCGCCGGAATGACGTTTGCAATCGGCGTATCTTTGAGAATTTGCCGCCCGCGTTCGACGTTTGTGCCTTCAAGACGAACAACAACCGGAACCGGCAGAGATTTTCCGTCCGGCGAAATAATTTTTGCCGCCCCGACAATGCCTTCCGCAATAACGTCACATTTGTTTATTCCGCCGAAAATGTTTACAAAAATTCCCTTTGCCTGACCGCCGTCAAGCATAATTTGGAAGGCTTCCGCAATTTTTTCCGGAGTGGAATCGCCGCCGACATCAAGGAAGTTTGCCGGTTCTCCTCCGTAATGTTTCAAAATATCGACAGTTGCCATCGCAAGTCCCGCGCCGTTGACCATACAGGCAACATTTCCGCCGAGATTTACATAACTCAATCCGGACGCGCCCGCGCGAAGTTCTTTCGGATCTTCTTCGGATTCGTCACGCAGTGAAACAATATCCGGGTGACGGAAAAGTCCGCTGTCGTCAAAATTGAGTTTTGCGTCAAGGGCAACAACATTCATTTCTTGAGTGACGACGAGCGGATTTATTTCGGCAAGCGAACAATCCTTCATCAAAAATGCGCGATAAAGATTCATCATGAGTTTTGTGACTTTGCCGACGGTCTCTTTCGGAAAATTCATCTTGTAAGCCATGCGGGTTGCCTGGAAAGAAGTAAGACCGACCGCCGGATCTATATACTCCTTGAAAATCTTGTCCGGCATTTCGGCGGCAACTTTTTCAATTTCCATGCCGCCTTCTTCCGATCCCATCATGACGGTACGGGCGGTTTTTCTGTCAACGGCAAAACTCAAATAATATTCTTTTTTGATATTCGAGCCGGCTTCAATCAAAAGGCGATTGACTTTTTTGCCTTCCGGACCGGTTTGATGAGTAACCAAAACCTTGCCCAAAAGTTCTTCGGCATATTGACGAACTTCGTCCGGATTGTGTGCAAGTTTTACGCCGCCGGCTTTTCCGCGCCCGCCGGCATGAATTTGTGCCTTGACAACAACAACATCCGATCCGAGAGCTTGCGCTTGTTTTACCGCTTCATCGACCGTAAAAGCAACCCCGCCGTCGGGAACGGTTACGCCGTAACCTTTCAGAACGGCTTTACTTTGATACTCGTGGATATTCAAAAATACTCCCTCCTCAAAAAATAAAAAGGCGTACGGTGACGAAAAGAACTTCGTCACCCGTCCGTCAAAATTTGCTCATTTTCTATTTTTCAACACATACACCGTTTGAGATTTATTTTTGCCGCCGCCGCTTGTTTTGACGGAAAAACCCCCGTCGATTTCGGCAACGTGCAATTCATTTTGAGTGGCATAAACTTTGAGTTCAATGCCCGACGCCGGCGAAAAAATATCCGCAGCGTTTTTCAGTCCGGCATCAAGATAATCAATCGGACAGCCGGGATCATATCCGAACATTCCGAGCTCCATTTCGACTTCCGCAGGCTTGTCGATAATTTTATAAACCTGATTTCCGAAAATTTTCCCTTTAGTCGCATTTTCCGAATAAGGCGAAATTTCGGCATCGGGCAAAACCGCGCCGTCAAAATTAAGTTGCGTCGAAATTTCTTTCGTGTCGTCGGATTCGTAAGTAATGCTTATTTCGTTGTCGTTTGAAATGCTGTAGAGGACGGAAACTTTTTTGCCGCCGGCTTCGCCGGTAAATTTCACGCCTTCGACAAGTTGTTCGGCTTGCCAGAGAATTTTGGCAAAATCCGCACCGCCGTCAACGAAAACCGCGCCGGTCGAATCGTCTTTTTCAAATCCGGCAACGTCCGGATAAGTTTTCAGTACAAATTTGTTTGAAAAACTTTTGTCACGGAAACGCACGGAAACAATACGCGCACCGAAATCGGTAACTTTCAATTCGTTGCCTTTGGTATTACGGAGCGTGTAAACCGTTGCCTCACGCCCGTCGGAAAGTTTTCCGAAAGATTCTTTTTTGAAATCCGGCATTTAAAATCGACCTCCCCACAATCATCTCAAATCAAATTTTAAAAAGTATATGAAATGCCCGTGTACCAGTTGTGAACTTTCGGGCTGTCTTTATCTCCGAAAAATTTGGTAATCTTCTCGCCGGAAAAATAAACCGCCTCAAGCGAAAGATTTTTCATGAGGTTATGACGCGCACCGACTTCAATGCCCTTTTCACCGAATCCGACTCCGTGATATGCCGGAGTGTAAGATGCGGTACTTCCGAGCTGACGATAAGCAACCCACGCGCTTGTGTTGTGAACTTTATCCGATTCCGGCGTTCCGTAAGTCAACTGAAAAGCGTAACTCTTTTTCTCGTCGGAAGATTCTTTTCCCGTTCCGGCTTCATAAATCTTTGCGTTGCCGCCGGCATAAATTCCGCCCAAAGTCCAATTCTTTGCAATTTTGTAATCGACACCCGCCGACCAAACGGTATTGTTTTTCTTTGTTCCGTTGTTGAACAAACCGTCGCGGAAATCATTTTCCATATTGTGAACGCCGACCGCCGCCGAAAGATTTTTGCCGATGTCACCCACAGCCTGCAAAGAATAATAAGTGCTGTCCTTCTTTACACCTGCAATCCGGGTATAATCGTAATCTTCGTCGTCAATGGAGCCGCCGGTCAACAAAATTCTCCAATTTCCTACCGGGACTTTGACTTGTCCGCCGACAATATAACTTCCGATAACAAGACCGCCGGTCGTCAAATTCAACGAATCAAAAGCCGGAACCGCGCCGCCTCTGACGGTTACCGTACCGAGTTTTCCTTCAACGTAACCGCCTGCAATGCCTTTGTCATGATTGTGATGATCGCGTTTCCATTTTCTTTCAACGCCGAAAGTGCCGTTTAATTTCCAATTCCTTGCAAACAGCCAATCAAAACCGACGTAACCGGTCAAAACGTGCCTGTTTTCGTGATAAGCCGTCGGATAATTTTCCGGCTTGCTGAACTTGTTCGCTTCATATTTGAGTCCGCCGTAAAATGCAAACGGATGTTCTTTTGTCAAATATTCCTCTTCGTTCAAATCTCCCCAGAAATCCGAACCGGCAACCGCCGCAGCATTTACGCTTGAAGAAGTTGTTGCAACCAGCACTGCCAAAGTTGCCAACATTGATTTTTTGAAATTCATTTAAAATCTCTCCTTTTTATAAAACCGGAACCCTGTTGCTCCGGTATTTATCATACAAAACTTTGAAATCTTCAATCGGCAAAGGTCTTGAAAAGAAATATCCCTGTATGTCAACCTTGCCGAGTTTTGAAATATAATTGAGTTGGTTTTGAGTTTCAACGCCTTCAATTACAACGCCCATTCCCAAATCCTGTGCCAATCCCAAAACAAAGCGCAAAATTGTCCTTGCCCTGTCCGATTGCTCCAATTCGCGCACAAAAGCCATATCGACTTTTAAAACGTCTATCGGCAAATTTTTCAGCATATTGAGTGAAGAAAATCCGGATCCGAAATCGTCCATAAGAACCGAAAAACCTTTTTCCCGGAACATTCGCGTTATTGAAATCAGTTGCTGCGGATTGTCGGTATATGCGCTTTCCGTAACTTCCAATTTCAGCATTTCCGGTTTTAAATCGTACTTTTCCAAAAGTGCAAGCAAAAATTCCAAAAGATCCAGATTGTAAAAATTCAGGCGGGAGACATTAACCGATACAGGCATTATGTCAATTCCGGCATCAAGTTGTGCGCGCAGAAATTTGCAAACTTCTTCCCAAACAAATCTGTCAAGCCGGACGATAAAGCCGTTGCGCTCAAAGACCGGGATAAATTTTCCCGGCGAAATCATGCCGTTGACCGGGTGAAACCATCTGACAAGGGCTTCCGCGCTGACAATGGTATCTTTTGCCAAGCTGTAAACCGGTTGCAGGTAAATGGTAAATTGCCCATCCTTTAAAGCGTAATTCATATCGCGAACAATCATTTGCTCCTGCAACATCTGCTCACGCATACCGGCATCGTAATAAGCGTAGCGATTCATGTAATTGCCTTTGATTTTGTGCAGTGCCATATTTGCGCGGTCACACATTTGATCCGTCGGCAAGTAAATATTGTTGACCGGATAAACTCCGGCAAAGAATAAAATGTTGTGGCTTATACCCAAATTTTGAAGTTCGGAATCAAGCCCTTCAATCAATCCGTCAATATCAAGATTTTCCTGCGGAACGCAGAGGACGAAGTGATCCGCTTCTATCCGACTGCAAAGACCGCCGTGCGGCTGAATTGTTTTGAGAAAATAATTTGCCGCCGTCTTTAAAATCAAATTTCCGGTTTCCATGTGAAAAAGGTCGTTGATTGCCTTGAAACAGCTTATATCAAGATAGACTATATAATATTTGGTTTCCGGGTGAGCTTGAATCAAATTTGCCGCTTTTCGGTAAAAAGTCGTGCGATTGTAAAGTCCGGTCAATTCGTCAAGTTCCATTGTCCGGTGCATCTCAAAAATCTTTTTATCCTTTTCCGCCTGTTCGATTTTGTTACGGCGATTTTCATAACGTGCCAAAACATTGTGAACGCGATAATTTATGACGGTCTCGTTAAAAGGCGTGGTCAAAAATTCTGCCGCGCCGGAATCCATAGCCCGCGCTTCACCTTCCGAATCTTCGCGATCCGTAATAACGATAATCGGAACGTCGTCAAAATTTTTGTTTTTCGTCAGGACGTTGAGGACTTCAAAGCCGTCCATCACCGGCAACTTCAAAGACACCAGCGCGACGGCAATTTCATTTTTTTCCGCAAAATCTATGCAATCGAGTCCGTTTGTCACCGAAACAACATCAAACTCATTGCAAAAAACTTTTTTCAGGAGGTTGCACTCGTCAGCGTCTTCGTCCGCCAACAAAATCACAGGCAAATTCTTTTCGAGTTCCAAACCGGTTGCCCCCTTGTCAAAAAATTTTCTTCGACTATTCAACGCGAAAAATAAAATTCCCTGCCCGGCGTTTGAAATTTTTTAAGTCCGGCAAATTGCGATTTTGATTTACAAAAAAAATTTTTGCCGGTAAAATGTGGAAAATTTTTTGGGAGGGATTTTTGGTGGACAGCAAAGTTTTGTTCAATGTTCAATACGGTCTTTTCGTTCTTTCGGCAAAGAATCGTGACAAAGACAATGCCTGCATAATCAACACGGTTACACAGGTTACGGCGAATCCGGAAAGAATTTCAATCGCCGTCAACAAACAAAATTATACTCACGACATTATAGCCGATACAAAAAAATTTACTGTTTCCATTATCAGCGAAGCGGCGAATTTTGAACTTTTTAAGCGTTTCGGTTTTCAAAGCGGCAGAACCGTCAACAAATTTGCGGATTTTGACAAAATTCGTCGCACTGCAAACGGCACTCTTGCAATAACCGAAGGCACAAATTCATTTATAAGCGGCGATGTAATTCAACAAATTGATGTCGGCACCCACAGCATTTTTATTGCCGATGTCGTCGATATGGAGAAATTTAACGAAATTCCTTCCGCCACTTACAATTATTATCAGTCGGTCATCAAGCCGAAACCCGCGCCGGTCGGAAAAACTGCGGAAGGCAAAACGATCTGGCGTTGCACCATTTGCAATTATGAATATGTCGGCGACGAATTGCCCGCCGATTTCATTTGCCCGATCTGCAAACACCCCGCCTCCGATTTTGAAAAAGTCGTTCCGGCGGCGGAAACTCCGGCAACTTCCGGAAACAAATATGCCGGCACAAAGACAGAAAAAAATCTCCGGGAGGCATTTGCCGGAGAATCTCAAGCGCGCAACAAATATACTTATTACGCTTCGGTTGCAAAGAAAAACGGTTACGAACAAATTGCCGCACTCTTTTTAAAAACTGCCGAAAACGAAAAAGAACACGCAAAACTTTGGTTTAAGGCACTCGGCGAACTCGGTGACACTCCCACAAATCTTTTGCACGCCGCCGACGGTGAAAATTTTGAATGGACGGATATGTATGTTCGCATGGCAAAAGAAGCCGATGAAGAAGGTTTCCATGAACTTGCCGAACAATTCAGAGGCGTTGCGGCGATTGAAAAACATCATGAAGAGCGTTATCGCAAACTTTTGAAAAATGTCGAAATGAAGGAAGTTTTCAAAAAAGCCGGCGTGCAAGTTTGGGAATGTCGGAATTGCGGTCACATTGTCGTGGGAACAAATGCGCCGGACGTTTGCCCGGTATGTTTCCACCCGCAGAGTTATTTTGAGATTACGGCGGAAAATTATTGAGTCGATTGGAAAGGCAGATGTAAAAGTAAAATGAAAGCGTCCGGATTTGTCGGCAGGGTTGCCGGCGGAATTTTGGGATTGACCGTTTTATTCGGGGCGTTAAATCCGAATCTTGCGGCGGCGGAAGAAAATCCGAAACCCGCAAAAAAGATCGTCATAAATTCGGCAAGTCGAATTTTGTCTCTCTACGAAAACGGCGAAAGAAAGGCAATTTATCCTTTGGGACTCGGAAAAACTTACACGCCGACGCCTTCCGGTTATTTTAAAATTCAAAGCAAGGAAGTTAATCCTTCCTGGATAGATCCCTCAAATCCGGAATATGAAGTGCCTTCAGGTCCGAACAATCCGCTCGGCTATCGGTGGATGAGGATTAAGGGAAATTACGGTATTCACGGCACGAATAAACCGGCAAGCATAGGTCATTATGTTTCAAACGGCTGTGTCAGAATGTTTGAAAAGGACGTTGAAAAACTTTTTGACGCGGTTGATATAGGTACGCCGGTTGAGATAACTTATCAGCGCGTCGTAATTGAAAAGGCTCCCGACGAAAACATTGTCTATTACATTTATCCGGACGGCTACGGCTGGCAAAAATTGAACGTGGCAACCGTAAGAAAATGGCTTGAGCCTTACGGGATCGCCGCCTTTGAAAGTGATGCCGATATTGCGCAGAAGATAAAAAAATCGGACGGTCAACCCACTTATCTCGGCAAGCCCTACAATATCGAAGTTGACGACGTAAGGGTTGCGGATACGGAACAGAACGGGAAAAAATTTTTGGCAAAGGCGGTAATTCATGAAGGTATAACCTATCTGCCCGCCGTCCCCATAGCAATAGCCGTCAAAACAAAATTGGAGTGGCGCGCATCGGAGGCGACTTTAAAAACCGCTTACGGTGAAGTCACCGGCTATGAAAAAGGCAATCAGCTTTATTTAAATTCCGATGATGCGATCGTTCTCTTCAAAATTGACGGCGGTCTGCAAAATGTCGGCGATAAACCGGCGGACGGAAAAATTATCAGACTTCGCACGGTACCATTGATTAAAGAGGCAATACCGGAAAATCAACCTGAAAACAATCCGATTGAAAATCCCGGTGAACCGCCGGAAACTCAACCGACCGATAACAACATGACACAGACACTTTCGCCGGAAGATACGACAATTCCGGAAGGTGTCCCTCAAAGCATGGAAACTGATGTACCGGTCGACAGTTCGCCCGAAAACATTTAAAACTTTTCGCAAAAAACTGCGGCGGATCGCGTTGACAAGTCAAAAACTTGTCGTTGCAATTCGCCGCTTGTTTTATGAATTTTTAACCGGCGGTCTTGAAAGTTATTTGCCCGTGTGATAAAGTTTCGTAAAAATTTTTTTGCATTTGGAGAAATGATAATGGCAAAAATCAAGAATAAAGATCGAAAGAAATCGGCGGGAAAAAACATTTCCGCTCCCGAATCAAATTCGGCTCAATCGTTGCAACAATTTGCGCCGCCGCATTTGCCCGGCGTATCGGTAATAATTCCGATGTATAATTCGTCGCGTCACATAAAAACTTGCGTCATGAGTGTTCTCAATCAAACTTTTCAAGATTTTGAGTTGATTTTGGTTGACGATTGTTCGAGCGACGACACGATCAAAATTGTTTCGGAAATTGCCGAAAAAGATCCGCGCATCCGTATAATCCGGCTTGCTCAAAACAGCGGCGGGGCTTCCGAGCCGCGCAATACCGGAATCAGATTGAGTCGCGGAAAATATATCGGATTTTTGGACAGCGACGATATGTACACAAAAACCGCGCTTCAGGAATTGGTTGTGATTGCGGAAAAATACCGGGCGGACGTTGTTCATACCGAGCAGGTTTATTTCCCGGAAAAAGGCGTAATCGACGTTAAAGACGATACAAAATTTACGACCTTCAGCAAGGAACAGGGCGGATTTTGTTCCGAGCCGATTTTGGAAACCGACAATCTTGCCGAGCGTATCCAAAATTATTATCGCGGTCGATATTTCGGCTGGGTACACAACAAACTTTTCCGGCGTGATTATTTGCAGGAGAAGGATATAAAATTTCCCCTCCTCAAAACTTCCGAAGATATTATATTTTATTTTTACATCGTCTGCACCGCGCCCCGAATTGTTCGCGTGCCGAATATTATTTACATTTATCGCGAAAATCCGGATTCGATAACGCGAAAAACCGTAACGATAGAAGAATCGGTAAGCGCGCTCAATCAGCTGATGATTGAAGGTACAAAGGCGATGGACGATTTTATGGGAAAAATTCC
>CAJOPK010000167.1 GCA_905236255.1 uncultured Selenomonadaceae bacterium
CGACGAAGACAGGGCGACAATTCAAAAAGAATTTAATCAGCGTTACGATACAATAAACGATATTGCAACGACTACAAATTACAACGGCAAAAGACTTCTTGACGGAACATATTGCAACAAAATTGTAACTTCATCGGGGTTGTCCGGAAAAGGCTCAACTTCCGGAATAAATTCAACGGGAGCATCTTCATCGTCGTCCGGTGTCGGAGAAAATACGACGGTTTCAAACTTGGTCGGCAGGTTTATTCCTTCTTACGGTGCCGTGCTGTCGGAAAAAAATGTAAGTGCTACCGGAATACCGGTTACAAACAGTTTCAGAAGTGTGAACGGCGAACGGGAAGAAAGCGGTTGGACTTGGATAAATGACTGGAATGCAAATAATCCCGGAGATCAGATACCTGTAGGGATAGATGTTGTGCTTGGCACCATATCGGATCAATTTGCGGTGGAAATTGATTTTTCGGGATTGCAATATTCCGGCAGTTTGTCTGACGCCTTGGACGGACAGGCGTTCAATATTTTGTGCGGAACTTGTTCTCAATACATTTACATGAAGTTTGATTCAAGCAAGACCGCAGCCGAAAGTACCTTTGAAGATAATCCTGCCGGTATGGTAAGATCGGGATTGGATCAACGGGCTTTTAACATAGGAGTAAAGAATGTAAATAATGCGGACGAATTGCCGCAGACAATTTTTGACGGAGTAAGGGCGGCTTTGCCCGCCGAGCAATACAATGATCATTATGCGGTTATGGCTGAACTTCACCATGTAAGTATTGCCAAAGATCCGGCGGATCCTTCCAAATTCCTTTTTCTCAAGGATAACAGCCATTTGCAATTTTTGGCGGGAACAATATCAGCAGATGAAAACGATCCTTATCCCGCACCGGAGCCGATTGACATGGAATATGTTTCGCAACACAGCAACGGTTCCGTCGCCGACTCGGAAAACATTCGTATATTTAATCCGTTGTGGATTCAACACGGGACAAAAGCCAATCAGCGAATAAATATTTATATAAACGATATGCATACAAAATCTTTGGGAGCCGGCAGATTGCTTAATTCAGCCGGAAATATTTTGAACGAAAACGATAAAGCAAGATATGACGCTTTGAAGGGAGATTCCGTCAAACAAAAGGAATGGTTGGAAACCTTGAAAAACGCGCAGAACAAAACTTTGGACGATGCAAGCGTCAGAACCCGTAAAGATGCAAATATTGCAATAAGAATTTTGGACGGTGCGTTGGAATATGCGATAAACGAATCGACGACAATGGGCGCGTATTTGCAAAGGCTTGAATTTACGGATATGAACGTCACGACAATGGGCGAAAATGTGCAAGCCGCCGAATCGACAATTCGCGATGCGGATATGGCAAAAGAAATGATCGAATACACAAAAAATAATGTTTTGACTCAGGCTTCACAGGCAATGCTTGCCCAAGCCAATCAGAACGGATCTCAAATTTTGAGTTTGTTGCAGTAAGATAGTGTAAAAGTATTTTGTAAAAGCAGGAAATTGAATCGAAAAGTAAAAATAGACGGGCGGCGGAAAAATTGCCGCCCGTTTTTTTCAAGCGACGATAAAGGAAGGTAATAAACTTGCAAAACAAAAATAAAGCAACGGCGGTACTTGCCGCCTGTGCATCGGCTGCGGCGGTGACTTTACCGGGAATTTCGCCATTTGCCGGAATTGCGTCCGCCTCAGTCAACGGAAATTTTTTCCTCAATCTTTTCAATCACGGATTTTTGGCGGCAACAATCGGAGGACTTGCGGACTGGTTTGCCGTCACCGCACTTTTTCGCAAGCCGTTGGGAATAGGTTTTCGCACGGAAATTTTAAGACGCAACCGTCAAAGAATTATGGAGGCGATTGTGGAATTTGTCGGCACCGATCTGCTCAACACAAAAAATATTATGGACACGGTAAAAGACGAAAACACCGCCGCACTCTTGATTGATTTCTTTGAAAGGAATAAGGGACGCGAAAAAATTAAATCGGTTGCCGTCGAAGTTTTGGCGGAAGTTTTGTCAAAAACCGACACCGCCGCCTTTGCAAAAAATGTCACGCCGATTTTGGAGGACGAGATCAGACATTTGGACACCGAAAAACTTATCGATGCCGCAGTGAAAGTCATTACGAACGAAAAACACAGCCGCCGGATTTTGGTGACGATTTTTGAAACCGGAGAAAAAATTTTGAAGTCGCCGCATATTCAAGAATCGATTTTGGAAAAAATTACCCAACTGCGCGAGGCTTACGAAGGAGATTCAGCCGGGCGTGCGCTGGTACTTTCTTCAATGAATTTGACCGACGAAAAAATTCTCAATATCCTGAACGAGAACGCCGAAAAGAAAATTTCGGAAACGATCGCCGGATTGAATTTTGAAGGTATGCCCGATTCAAAAAAATCCGAAATTATTGAGGATTTGCTTGAAGGCTTTGAAAAATTTGTGCGCTCCGTCGCCGCCGATATTGACGGCAAGAAAATTTTAAACACACTGAAAAATCTTTTCAAAGACGAATTTGATTCGGAAAAATATTTGACAAATTGGCTGAACGTAAACATTAAAGGGGAAACCGATTCGCGTGTTTTGGACAAACTCAACCGAATGACCGAAAATCCCTATCAAAGTCGAATAGTAAAAGTCGAAAAAAATACACCGATCTGGTATTCGGCGGTGGAAAATCTGATTGACGAAAAAATTGACAATTTTATTCAAAGTCCCGTTCAACAGGAAAAATTTGACAAACTGATAAAGAGTTTTATCGAAAACCTTTTGGAAACTTACCACGATCAAATTCCCGGACTCATTCGCGAACGGCTGGATAAATTTTCGGATGACGAACTGACGGAATTTGTCGAAGGAAAAGTTTCGGACGATCTTCAAATGATTCGCATTAACGGCTCGGTCTGCGGCGGAATTGTGGGAATGTTCCTTTATGTCGTTTCGGTTTTGATTTCGCGTGTTGTCTGATAATCGACAAAATTTTTGAGAAGAATTTTTCGGTCGTCGTTCTCAATTTCAAGCAAATTTATACAGGCGTTGTCCTGCGGAAACTTTAAAACATTTTCCAAACTCAACCCGGCAAAATTGCAAAGCATAACCGAATTTATCGTGCCGTGCGCGCCGATTAAGACGGTTTTGCCGGGATTTTCTTTGATGATTTCGACAAGTGCCGAATTTGCCCGAATTGAAACGTCGTTTAAACTTTCGCCGCCGGGCATTTTAAATTTGTGCGGCAGGGTCTGCCAAATTTTAAAATCGTCCGGATAATTTTTTCCAATATCGGAAATGAATTGCCCCGACCAAACGCCGTGATTTATTTCGGAAAATCGCGGCTCAATTCGGATATTGTCTTTGCCTTGAAATTCGGCACAAATTTTTACGGTCATCAAAGCGCGTTTCAAAGGACTTGAAATAAAAATATCCGCCGGGAAATTTTTCAAAGCTCCGGCCAAAATTTTTGCCTGAAGTTTCCCGGTTTCATTTAAGGGAATGTCAATCGCCCCCTGCAGACGACCGATTTTGTTGTATTCGGTTTCACCGTGCCTTATCAACAAAATTTTGGTACTTTCCACCTTTCCACCTTTCCACCTTTCCAACTTTCCAACTTATCACTTATCGGAGGTTTTTGTCATGAATGCGGAAAAATATCTTGAGAGTTTAAATATTTTC
Organism: uncultured Selenomonadaceae bacterium; assembly: GCA_905236255.1. Lineage (GTDB taxonomy): Bacteria > Bacillota > Negativicutes > Selenomonadales > Selenomonadaceae > Quinella. The sequence continues at coordinate 3,685 of CAJOPK010000167.1, forward strand.
GGAATCAAGCCGGGCTTGGAGCGAATAAAAAATTTGTGCGAAAAACTCGGCAACCCCCAAAACAATTACAAAACAATTCACGTCACCGGCACAAACGGCAAGGGATCCGTCAGCGCAATGCTTGCCGAAATGATAAAAATTGAAGGCTTTAACGTCGGGCTTTTCACTTCCCCGCATTTGGAAAGTTATCGCGAACGCTTTAAAATCAACGGCGAAAATATTTCCGAAAAAGATTTTTCCGACGAAATTGAACGGATAAAAGATTTGAATTTGCCCGCCACTCAATTTGAAGTTTTGACCGCCGCCGCCTTTGATTTTTTTGCCCGGAAAAAAGTTGACGTTGCCGTTGTCGAAGTCGGGCTGGGCGGACTTTTTGATTCGACAAACATTATAATTCCGGATATTTCGGTTATAACAAATGTTGCGGAAGATCACACAAACATTTTGGGGGATTTGAAAAATATTGCCCTTAACAAAGCCGGGATAATCAAACCGAAAGTTCCGGTGGTGACCGGCGCAACCGGCTTGCCGCTTGAAATTATCCGGGAAATTGCCGAAAAAAACGATTCGCCGGTTTTTGAAGTGATGAAGCCGGTTGAAAATGTCCGGATAAATCTTGCAGGCGAATTTCAAAAATTTAATGCCGCAATCGCAATTCAAACCGCAAAACTCTTTCACCTGACGGAACGCGCAATTTTTGAAGGACTTGAAAGAGTTTCCCATCCCGGACGCTTTGAAATTTTTGAAACCGATTCCGGGAAAATTATAATCGACGGAGCGCACAATCCGAACGGAGCCGCCGCCCTTCGTCAAAGTCTGGACAAATTTTTTCCGAAAGGAAAACGGATTTTTGTTTTCGGCGCGCTCAAGGATAAAAACATTGACGAAATGATCCGGATTTTGTTCCGGAAAAATGATTTTGTAATTGTTACTCCGCCAAATTCGGAACGCGCCGCAACCGTTGATTTTTTGTGCGAAAAACTTAAATCCGGCGGAATCGATTGTACCGGAATTGAGGACAAACATAAAGCCGTCGAAACTTTGAAAAATCTCGACGGCTCCGTTAAAGTTATTGCCGGTTCACTGTATTTAATCGGAAGTATACGAAACATGATCTGAAATTTCCGCTCAAAAGGTATTCCCAATTTTATTTTTTTCACCTGCCAAAACATCAGATTTTTCGCGGCGTAACCGTTTTCGGCGGTTCCGCAGGTTTAGGTTTTACTTCTTGGGGAGGTTTTTGCTGCTCGGGTTTTTCTTCGTCCGGCATCACCGAATCTCTGAATTTATCCCAAAAATCCAAAGATTGAATTTTGACGCTGTTTGAATTTTTTAAATCCGTCGGCACTTCCGCTGATTGACTCGTTGAAGTTTCGCAAAAAATCACTTCACCAACTTCTCTTACGGCTGCCGATGAAAGACCGGCGACGCAAAATGCACTTATCATGAGTGCCGCCAATATGAAATTTTTCACCGGTCTTTTCATAAAAATCATTCCTCTAAAAAATTATCTTCTCGGGGTTCGCGGGTATCTCGGCAACAAATTCACCTGCGGAAATCGCGGAGTTCTGCGTCCCCTCCAACGCGGCGGCATTTGCGGTCGTCGCGGTTTCGGAAGGTATGCGGTGAAAGGCGGTTGCCTTACCGGATCAACCGGTCGCCTGAAAATGAAAGGCGGCAGAGGCACCCGTACACGTCCCATATTTTGGATCCGGAAACTTTTTCCCGGCAATTCCGCCGCCGATGCAAAATTGAAAATGCACAGCGTCGAAACTATTGCCGCAAAAATTGCAAACTTCCTCATGTCAAAATCTTGACGGCGGAGGGTTTCTTTTCGGCGCGGGTACCGGAATATCGTAATCCGGTTTTCCCAGTGCACTTTCGCGAAGTTTTGCACGTTGCATTGCTTCCGGGTCTTTGACTTGTTTCTTTTTGGACTTCAGCATTTCAAAATTGCAAGTGCTTGAAATTTCGGAATCCGTTGAAATTGCCGCTTCGGAAAAATTTGTCGAAAACCCCGATATGCAGAAAACCGAAACGACGATCGCGATTTTAAAAATCTTATTCAAAAAAAACAATCTCCCTTCGCCTTGATTTTGCGGTCATTGTACCGCCTTTTTTTTTGCTTGTCATTAAAGAAAGATTAGAAATGATTTAAAACCCGCCGGTTTCAATTAAAAAATGCCAACCCGGAAAATCGACATCCGCAGTTGACATTTTTTTTCGCCGACAAAATTCACACTATTCTTAATTGAGGTTCCCGATTGTTGAGAACATCGTCGGCAGTGACCGTGCAAACGACATTCCCTGAAACGGAAGGCGTTTCAAACATCACGTTTCGCATGATTCTTTCCAAAATCGAACGCAGACCGCGCGCGCCGGTATTTCTCAAAATTGCTTCGTGTGCAATTTCTTTGAGTGCTTCCGGTTCAAAAGTCAATTTTGCGCCGTCCATTTCCATAAGTTTCTGATATTGTTTGACGAGTGCATTTTTCGGCTTTGTAAGAATATCGATAAGCGCATTTTCGTCAAGTTCTTCAAGCGTGACTATTATCGGAAGTCTGCCGACAAATTCCGGAATAAGCCCGTAAGTTATCAAATCATTCGGCTGAACTTCTTTTAAAATTTTACTTATATCTTTTTCGCCTTTGGACACAACCGCCGCGCCGAATCCCATGCGACTGCCGCTGACGCGCTTTTCTATGACTTCATCGAGTGCGGTAAAAGCCCCCCCGCAAATGAACAAAATATTTTTCGTATCCATTGTCGGGGTATTTGAATAGGATTGATTGCGAATACCGCTCTGCTGAACCGGAAGGGGGACGCGGGTACCTTCCAAAATTTTCAGCAAAGCCTGTTGCACTCCTTCTCCGGAAATATCCCGCGTCGTTCCGGCTTTTCGCGTAATTTTATCGACTTCGTCAATGTAAATTATTCCGCGCTCCGCCTTTGAAATATCGCCGTTTGCGGATTGCACGAGCGAAAAGAGAATATCTTCCGCATCTTCGCCGACATATCCGGCTTCGGTCAAAGAATTTGCATCGACTGTGGTAAAGGGAACGTCCAAAATTTTCGCCAGAGTTTGAGCGAGGAGAGTTTTTCCGCTGCCGGTGGGTCCCGCCATCAATATGTTTGATTTCTGAACTTCAACTTCATCTTTGCGATTTTTTCGCGAAACTTTTTGACCTATGCGCTTATAGTGATTGTAAACGGCGACGGACAAGGTTTTTTTTGCCTCATCCTGACCGATTACATATTTGTTCAAAGTATCACAAATCTCTTTCGGCTTGGGAAGTTCGGCAACGGAAGAAATTACGGATTCGGAATTTTCGTCGTCCTCTCCTTCGATAATGTCGTAGCAAAGTTCTATACAGGAATCACAAATGTAAACGCCCGGACCGGCGACCATTTTTTCAACCTGTCCCGCGCCTTTGCCGCAGAAAGAACATTTCAAATTTTTATCGGATTGTGTTGCCATTCAAAATTTAACCCCTTTTTCAGATGGTCAGCCGGACAGCCGGCCGGTGACTCTGTCAACTATCCGCCCGGTCGCTACTTTTCCAAATCCACCGGCGGACGCGAAATAACATCGTCAATCAAGCCGTACGCCTTTGCATCTTCCGCCGTCATAAAATTGTCGCGCTCGGTATCGGCAACAACTTTTTCATAAGGTTGACCGGTATGCTTGCAAAGAATATTGTTCCCGACTTCGCGCAATCTCAAAATTTCCCGCGCCTGAATTTGAATGTCGGTGGATTGACCCTGCGCGCCGCCCAAAGGCTGATGAATCATAATTCTTGCAAGGGGAAGGGCAAAACGCTTTCCGGGTGCTCCGGCTGTCAAAAGAAGCGACCCCATGCTTGCCGCCTGTCCTATGCAGATCGTGGAAACGTCGGATTTAATGTATTGCATTGTGTCATAAATCGCAAGCCCGGCGGTAACGACTCCGCCCGGACTGTTGATATAAAGATGAATGTCCTTGTCGGGATCTTCCGATTCCAAAAACAGAAGTTGTGCCACGACGGAATTTGCGACATCATCATTTATCGGGCCGCCGAGAAAAACTATTCTGTCTTTCAAGAGGCGGGAATATATATCGTAAGCCCGTTCGCCGTATCCGGTCTTTTCGATTACCATAGGTACATAATAACTCATTTGCTTTGATTCTCCTTTTCGGAATTGCCCGCTAACCGCCGGTTATAACAATATGCGATTGGAATTTCGCCCGAACCTCCGGTTTACCCGATATTCCAATCGCTGCTCAAAAATTTTATTGTAAACTTTTCAAATTACTCGGATTTTTTGTCCTCAACTTTTTCGGATTCGGCAGGTTTAATTTCTTCCGGTTTTTCCGCGCCTGCCATGTTGTCAAGAATAAACTGCGCCGCTTTGCGTCTGCGGACGTTACCCATGAGATTTATAAGTTGACCGCTCTCGCGCAGGAATTTTGCAACCTGTTTCGGATTGGTACGATACATTTGCGCCATAACCGCAACTTCATAATCAAGATCGCGTCCGGTAACTTTTATATCCTCTTTATTCGCGACTTCTTCAAGCATGAGATCGGTATGAACATTTTCTTCCGCAGTTTTGCGATATTCTTCGCGGAGCTGATCCATGTCCTTGCCCGCCATCGAAAGATACTGTTCAAATTTAATCCCGTTCATTTGAATACGCGCTTCAAATTCCGCGATCATTTGAGTGATTCTGTCTTCAATCATGACCGGCGGAACATCGACGGTCATACCCTCGACGACTTTTGCAATAACGTCGCTATGCTGTTTTTCAACCGCACGACGTTCGGCATTTGTTTCCATATTCTTGCGAATGTCGGCTTTAAATTCGTCAACCGTTTTAAACTTGCTGACTTTCTTTACAAATTCTTCATCAAGTGCCGGAAGTTCCGGACGTTTGATCGAATTTATCTTGCACTCGAAAACGGCTTTCTTGTCGGCAAGGTCTTTGTCGTGATAATCTTCCGGGAAAGTTACTTTTACTTCTTTCTCGTCGCCGACTTTCAAACCGATAAGCTGATCTTCAAAATTGTCGATAAAGCTGTGAGATCCGATTCTGAGCGGATAATCTTCCGCCGTGCCGCCTTCAAATTTTTCGCCGTCAACACTTCCGGAGAAATTCAAAGTAATGAAGTCGCCGTCCTCAACCGTCGCGTCTTCCGCAACTTCAATCATATTTGCGTGATGTTCGCGCATATGTTTAATTTCGTCGTCAACTTCTTCATCGGTGACCGGCTCGACAACTTTTTCAACGTCAATATTTTTGTATTCGCCTATCTTGACTTCCGGATAAGGCGTGAAGGAAAGAGTAAAGACAAAATCCTTGCCGTCCTCGCAAGTGACGATTTTTGCCTGCGGTTCGGTGACGGGCGAAAGTTTTTCCTCTTTCATCGCTTCTTGGGAAGACTTCTGAATAAGCATATCCGCCGCTTCGTCCAAAATTGCGCCCTTGCCGAGATGATTTTCGATTACGTGCTGAGGAGCCTTTCCCTTGCGAAAACCGGGGATACTGACGCGGTTTGCCAATTTTTTGCAAGCCTGTTTTTTGGTCTTTTCCAGTTCCGCCGCTTCGACTTCGATCGTTAAAGTTGCCTCGTAATTCTCTATTTTCTTGTCGGTGACTTTCATTCTGTAAAATAACCTCCCAAAATTTGTACGTTCTTTTTCAACGCCCGCAATATTATCACAGCGTCAAAAAAAAAACAAGTTTTTGTTTCCGTATCAAAATTCAAACACGGGCGTTTCATAAAGCGGGATATTTCAATTTTAAACCCCAAAATGAATAAAAAATTTTTAACTGACTTTTCTTTGTCCGGCAACAAAGAAAAGTTTAAAAAGAAAATGCCTCCATATGTCGCGACCTGCCGCACGTCCGGGGCGGCGCCGCTTGTCCGTAATTTCGGAGTTAAAAATCGGCGTTTATTTATTCGGATCGCCGGAAAATTTATGAAACGCC